>NZ_CALINL010000285.1 GCF_938045225.1 uncultured Campylobacter sp. | reverse complement strand
GATGCCAAAGCCGCCTTGATCTTCATTAAACCGCGTGTATCGCTCGAAAATTTTATCTTGCTGCTCTTTGTTTAACCCCTCGCCGCTATTTGAGATTTTTAGCTCGCCGTCTTGCAAACTAACCGCGACGTAGCCGCCTTGGTTTGCGTATTTTACGGCGTTGCTTAGTAGGTTATCCACCGCACGTTTTAGCTCATAGCCATTTGCATTTATGAGAGCGTCTTTTAAATTTGGCCTTAAATCAAGCCCTCGCTTGGCAAAAAACGGAGCGAAAAACTCTAGCCGCTCGTTTAAAATATCTTTCAAATTTAGCTCTTCTTTTGGTGCGCAGCGCTCGGCGCCAAACGATAAATACGTAAGATCCTCGTAGGTGCGACTTAGCGTTTTGGCGGCGGTTTGGATGTTGTTTATACGCTTTAGATTTCGCTCGCTTAGGCTACTTTTATCTGCTGTTTCGATGCTCATGAGTATCACGCTAAGGGGCGCGTTTATCTCGTGCGTGGAGTCTTTGATAAAGCGATTTAGCGCGGCGATCTTAGCGTGTAGCGGCGCTAGCGCGGTCTTTGCTAGATAAAAGGCGATTATCATGATGACGCCTAAAACGATAAGCAAATTTAGCGCCGTACGCAGCCGTAGCAAATTTAGCTCGCTCGTGATGTCCTTGCCGCTTAGCGCGATCTTTGCCGTGGCTAGCTCGTCCGCGCCGCCTTCATCCATGTTTTGCAAAGCCTCAAATATCGTCACCTTACCGTCCGATACGACTGCACCACTCTGTGCGTCGTCAAATTTAGCGCAGCCCGCCTCGCCGTATAAAATTTGACCGCTTTTAGCTACGATGCAGGCTTTGACGTCTTTTTCGGCGGTAAAGTTTTTTACCGCGCCAAGCCCGTCCATGCGCGCTTTCATGTAGATGCCCATCTTGATCTCTTTTAGGTTTTTGACCTCGTTTGAGACGAGGGCTTCTTTTTTCATATTGTAGTCGTTCGTGAAAAAATATCCTAAAAATAGGGCGCTAGTGATGAGATAAAGCGAGAGGATTTTAGCTATAACGGCGGAGCGCTCAGACATAGATATAGCCGTCGCCGCGCCTGTTTACGATCGCGTCCTTGCCTAAAATTCGGCGTAAATTTTTAACGTAAACCCGCAGGCTCAGCTCGCTTGGCTCCTCGCCGTAGTTCCAAATTTTCTCAAATATCGTCTCTTTGCTTAGCAGCGCGTTTTTATTTTCCAAAAATAGCGCCAAAAGTTCGCTTTCTTTGTTTGAGAGGTTTACGATTTGCCCGTTTTGCCGGAGCGTTTTGGAGCTTGGATAAAATTTATATCCGCCATTAAGCTCGATAAATTCGTCATTTACGTGAGAAAATTTGCGCTTGATTAAAATTTGAATACGAAGCAAAAGCTCTTTTAGCTCGTAGGGCTTTTTTAAGTAGTCGTCGCAGCCACTTTTGTATCCGATCTCTAGGTCTTGCAGTGCGTTTAGCGAGGTGGTAAAGATCGCAGGCGTGTCGTCGCCAAGCCGCCTAAGTTCGCGCAAAAGGGAGAAACCGTCGCCTTTAGGTAGCTTGACGTCGAGGATGAGGATATCAAAATTTCGCTCGTAGGCGGTATCTAGAGCTACTTTAGCATCGGCGCAAACGGTCACGTCGTAGCCTTGTTCGCTCAGATACTCGCTGATGAGTTCGCTTAGCGTCTCATCGTCCTCTACGAGCAAAATTTGCGTCATTACATCTTACCCTTTTTCATGTCTTTCATATCGTCTTTCTTTTTACCCATATCGTCTTTCATCTCTTTCATGTCGCCCTTCATTTCGTCCTTTTTTATCATCATATCGTCTTTTTTCTCCATCATGGCGTCATTCTTTTCCATCATGGTATCTTTCTTTTCCATCATGGTATCTTTCTTTTCCATCATATCGCCTTTCATCTCGGCGGCAAAGATAGAACCCGTAACAAACAACGCGCTAAGCGCAACTAAAGCTAACTTTTTCATAGCATCTCCTTTGGGAAAATTTATGATTGAAGTTTAGCCAAGAAACGTAAAATGAGCGTGAAATTTAAGCCATCAAGCTAAAAACGTACGATAAAAGCGGCAGGCTAACAAAGCTAAACGCGACTCCGACGGCCACTGCGGCTACGGCTAGCTGGCTATCAAGTTCTGCTTTCATGATCATCGCGCTTGCTAGCACCATCGGCGGCATGGCGCACTGCAAGATGCCGATCATCCAGGTTTGACCGAAATTTACGCCAAAAACTATCGTAACGAGTATGAATAAAAACGGCGCGACGAGC
The DNA here is from genome assembly GCF_938045225.1 of uncultured Campylobacter sp. GTDB lineage: Bacteria > Campylobacterota > Campylobacteria > Campylobacterales > Campylobacteraceae > Campylobacter_A. The sequence goes on along the minus strand of NZ_CALINL010000285.1, from coordinate 1,651 downwards.
ATCTTGCCGACGATTACCACTGCGGTTGATTTATAACAGCTCTTGATACTGCGAAATCCTAGCCCGATGCCGATCGCAAAAAGAGCGACGGGAACGACGCTTTGCGCAAAAAGCGTAAGCGCATCAAATAGCACGCTTGGAAGCGGAACGCCGCGAAGCAAAAAGCCCAAAATAAGCGCGACGAAAGGAGGAAATTTGACCACTTTCATCACGTTTTGCACGAGCGAAATCTTTGCCGGAGCGCCAAAAGCCAGGATAAAAGGCCCAAAAATGCTAATCGGGATCGAGGTAGCTAGCTGATCGTAAAAGATAACTTCGTTCATCGCATCCTCTCCGAAAAAGCCCTTAATGATAGGCATGCCCATAAATACGGTGTTTCCAAACATTCCTAGCAGTACGGCGCTCACGGTCGTGGCTTTGTTAAATTTTAAAAATTTGCACGCCAAAAATATCGCCGCAGCGCCCAGCATCGAACAGGCAAAGCCCGTGGCGATGACGTTTATAAGCGTGGTGTCGATGTTTACGTGGTAAATTTTATCGAAAATCAGCGCCGGAAGCGCGAAGCAAAGCGCGTAGTTTATGAAAACGGAGGCGTTTTTTTGCTCAAAGACCTTAAATTTTTTCGCCCCGTAGCCGGAAGCGATAATGATAAAAATGGATAATAATTGCGTAAACATTTGCGTAATCCGAGTTATAAATTTTAAAAATGCGATTATACGGCGGCTAGCATTAAAGAAAAATAAAATTTAATTGAATTACTTAACATCGCCTTAACGCATTTTTGTATATAATCTCGCGTTAAATTTAAAAAAGCGAGAAATAATGAAAAAACTTATCAAATTTATCGCGGTTTTCGCCGTGCTAGCGGGTGCGGGCTATTACTTTTACGATAAAAATTTTAACGTCCCGCAAGTCGATCAGTTTATCACCTCAAAAGCCGTTCGCGGCGAGCTCGTAAAAAGTATCGAAAGTAACGGCGAGATCTATGCTACCGAGCTAATCGACGTTGGCGCGCAGGTAGGCGGCCAGATCAAAAAGCTCTACGTAAAGCTCGGCGACGTCGTAAAAGCCGGCGATATGATAGCAGAAATCGACTCCGCGACTCAGCAAAACAACGTAGATACCAAAAAAGCGCAGCTTGGTATTTACGAAGCGAAGTTAAATTCAGCCAAAGTCGCGCTTGAGATTTCAAAGACCAAATTTAAGCGCGAGCAAGAGCTTTTTGCTAAAAACGCAACCTCAAAAGAGGAGTTTGAAAACGCCAAAAATACCCTAGCTGCAAACGAAGCCTCGCTAAAAGAGATAGAGGCGCAAATCGTTCAGGCTAAAATCTCTCTAAACACCGCTCAAATCGACCTTGGCTACACTAAAATCACCGCTCCAAAAGGCGGCGTCGTGGTCTCCGTGCAGGTTGAGGAGGGTCAAACCGTAAACTCAAACCAAACTACGCCCACTATCGTAAATATCGCTGATCTAAGCAAGGTTCAGCTAAAAATGGAGATAGCCGAGGGTGACATCACAAAGATAAAAGTAGGCTCAAGGGTCGAGTACTCGATACTCTCTGAGCCAAACCGTAAATTTCACGCTCGTATTAGCTCGATCGACCCGGGCCTAACCACGCTAAGCAACGGCAAATACGCTACGACTACAA
>NZ_CALINL010000284.1 GCF_938045225.1 uncultured Campylobacter sp. | reverse complement strand
TCTAACAACACCAAGTGAGCTTTGACCGCCAAGTTCTTTGATAAATACGACACTTTGACCATCACTTGAAAATCTTGGATAGTTATTTTTACCATTTGCTGTAAGCTGACGGATAAAATCAGTCTGAGTTGAGATTAGATAGATATTAAAGCCACCACTAGCCTCTCTACTTGAATAAACTACATAGTTTTCAAAAGTGCTTACTGAGTTATTGTTTTTGCCATGAAATACCATTTGCTCAACACTTCCACCTGAGGTTGCAGGTGTTGCGAAGATATTTGGATATCCAAGTCTATCTGAGACAAAAACTATTCTGCTGTCATTATCTACGAAATTTCCATTTACATCAATGCCTGGATAGTTTGTGATCTGAGTTAATTTTTTGCTACCTGTATTATAGATGAAAATATCTGGTTGATCCTTTGGAGCCATAGTTAATAGAATTTTACTTCCATCTTTGCTAACATCAGATGCTATAAGCATACCCATACTATCTATTATCTTTGTTTTAGTGCCTGAATTTAGATCATATCTAAACAAAGTTGGTCTGTTATTTACATAAGATGTATAGTAAAATTTACTCTGATCAGCGCCTGCCCATTTAGGGAAGATATTTAGACCGCCACTTACGATCGTCTTTTGATAAGTAAGTGTATAATCAGCCACTATAATAGAGCTTTGGCGAGCCGAAGTGTATTTTGCTAGGATGATAAATTTCTCCATCCAATTAACCGGAGGCATTTTTAGCTCGTTAATAAGCTCGACTATCGCTTTATGCGCGATAAACGGATACTTTGCTCCGTCATTCATATTGTAAATTTTCTCGTACTGAGTGGTTGCCGTTTTTGCATTAATTAGCTTAACCCTGAGGGTTAGAGGCGAGTTTGCAGAGCCCTCAAGCGCGTATCTAAATATAAGCTGCGCACCTTTTTCGCTCATCACGTTCGTGTTCGAGTCGCCCTCATAGCTACTGGCGATATATTCGTCCACAACCTCAAAATCAGAGCTGACCTTCAAGTCACCCAACATAATTTTATGAAATTTGCTTTTAAAAGCCTGATCGCCGACGGCCGTTGTAGCGTCTTGAAGCACGATTTTTGGTAGGGCTAAGCCTTTGTTGACGACCGAAATGGTTGCATCAACAGCAAAAAGCCAACTGGCAAAAGCAAGAAAAAGTAAAATTTTCTTCATTTTTCCTCCATTATTCTAGTTTGTCTTCTAGTTTGGTTCCGAGCCTAACAGCTCTGCCTATCTGGGTAGGCGGCGGAAATTTCTCAAAAGTCATACTTTGCAAGAAATCCCTAACTTTGTTATTAAATTCGCTATTATACGATAACTTTTTTATATCGTAACTAAACGATCCATCAATGCCGATGACGATCTCAACCTCTGCCTCATCGGTAGAATCAGCCTTATAAGCACTCCATTTACTCTGTAAAATTCTACTAATCATGCCGAAGTATTCGTTGTATTCGCCTGTCATTTGCGACTTTGGAGTCTTGGCAACCTGATCTAGTGTGAGTGCGTTTATAACGTCGCTAGCTTTTTTTTGCTGGCTCGTTATCTGGACTTTTTCCGGTTTTTTACGACTTTGCTCCTTTGGTTGCTCTTTTTTCTTAGCAACCTTATCTTCTTTTAGTTTAGAGGTGTCGATACTGCCGAATAAATCCTTTAAATTTGGCTCTTCAACTTTTTTTTCTTCAGGTTTTGGCGGTGCAGGATCCGGTTCAGGCGGCTTGTTTGTAGTGTCCGGCTTTGGCTCTTCTTTTTTAACCTCTTCCTTTACCGGTTGAGGTTTTTCCTCTTTTACAATCTCTTTTTTGGGCTCGGGCGCTTTTACGGTGATGTCGGGCTCGCGCTCAACTATCATAATATCCATAAAAGCATCTTTAGTATCGGTGTATTTTTTCAGCTCTTCTTTAAAATAAGTAAGCTTAATAAAAATACCGCTTATGATACAAAGGTAAAGAAAAGCCGATAGTAAGAAGTAACCGGAAGTGTTAAATTTGAGATCAAATTTATCCATTAGTTTGGAGCGCCACCTTTGTAAAGCCTGCGTTTTTTACGCTCTTTAAAACAAACATCACATCATCGTATATGAGGCTTTTGTCGGCCTTAATATAAACAGGCGAGTTTTTATCGTATTTTGCCCCGATAAGCACTATATTATCAGGAAGTTCGCGCAAATTCATGGTATTTTGATCTATTCTAACCTTTTTTGTGGCATCAACGATAACAGTCAAATCTTTTTTTTGAGCCGAGGATGTTTTAGTTTTTGAGCCGTCCGGTAGCAAAATTTGCTCCTCATAAACGATAGTAGGCGTCGTAACCATAAGGATCGCCAGCAAAACAAGCATGATATCCACAAGCGGAGTTATGTTTAGCTCCGGAGTTTCGTCGAGATTTATCATTGATCTTCTTTAAGCGTTACTAGGATATCGACTTCACGCCTGATGACACCCATGAGCTCATAAGCTTTTCGTTTAATAAGCAAGCTAAACGTATAAGCGGGAATCGCTACAAATATACCTGCTCCGGTAGCCACAAGAGCCTCACTAATAGCTGGTGCAATAACTCCTAACGACGAATTTCCTCCGCCTTGACCAAGCTGAGAAAACGTCTCCAAGATAGAAACAACCGTACCGAAAAGTCCAATAAAAGGCGATGTAGAAGCGATAATACTAAGCCAAGTAATGCCGCTGGTAGCATTTCTCTCTGAAATACTAACGGCGACCGAAAGCTTTTCTTTAGATACGGAGCCGCTTACGAATCTTTTTAAAACGGAGTCGTTTAGAGTATGTTTAGAGCCGCCCATTAACAGCGACTCAAGCGCATTTTGCTCTTTTTTTTGCCAAGAGC
>NZ_CALINL010000283.1 GCF_938045225.1 uncultured Campylobacter sp. | reverse complement strand
GAGAGCTTGGAAGAAAATTTAAGCACTTGCGAGAAGTATCTAAAAGAGCTTAGCGAGCTTGGCATCAGCCTAGAAATCGAGCTTGGCGTAACCGGCGGCGAAGAGGACGGCGTGGATAACACGGGTGTTGATAATGCGCTTCTTTATACGCAGCCTGAAGACGTTGCGCGGGCATATGAGCGACTAAGTAAAATCAGCGATAGATTTAGCATAGCGGCCAGCTTTGGTAATGTTCACGGCGTGTATAAGCCTGGCAACGTCGTGCTTCGACCGGAAATTTTGAAAAACTCGCAAGCATACGTCGCGGATAAATTTCAAACCCTAACCGATAAACCCGTAAATTTCGTCTTTCACGGCGGTAGCGGTAGCGAGCTAAAGGATATCAAAGATGCCGTCAGCTACGGCGTGGTAAAGATGAACATCGACACCGATACGCAGTGGGCGTTTTGGGACGGCGTGAGAGCGTACGAGCTAAAAAACAGAGCCTATCTACAAGGTCAAATCGGCAACCCAGAGGGTGAGGATAAGCCAAATAAAAAATACTACGATCCGCGCAAATGGCTACGAAGCGGCGAGGAGTCGATGGTAAAGCGCCTATTAACCGCTTTTGAAGATTTAAACTGCTTAAATAGAAATTAAGGCTTACTATGGAACCAAAAAAAGAAGCGAAAAACGATAATTTCACCGATTTGGCTCTACCTGAAGTCAAAGGTAGACAGTCTTTTTTCGTATATACGAAAATTATATTTTTGCCGACGGCGATATATATCGTCGCGCTTCTTGGGTTTTTGGGGTATATAGATTTTCAAATCGGCCTACACACGGTCGTTATGATGGGTATTATTTGGGTGATTTCGCTAATCTTTGCTAAAAATAGCGCCGAGCTTGCTTGCTGCTATTTCGAGCAAAGCGGTGCTGATTTTAAGCGAAATTTGAAAGAATACATCATCAAACATCTTTTGGTTATCGGTAAAGATACGAAATCAAACGCCGGATTTGATGAATTTGTCGCCTACTATACTAGAAATTTACGTAACGAAAATTTCGCTTCCGTGGGTGCCGGTATCTTTCCGATGCTGGGTATTTTAGGAACGTTTATCAGTATCGCGGTTTCTATGCCGGAGTTTAACTCTTCAAATACTACCGAGCTCGAAACTGAAATTTCAACCCTTCTTAGCGGCGTAGCGACTGCGTTTTACGTCTCTATCTATGGTATCTTTTTGGCGCTTTGGTGGATATTTTTTGAAAAATACGGAACGAGCAAATTTGAAACGCTGGTGCGAAGACAAAAAAACGCTACGAGCGGCTTTTTCTGGACGAAAGAGGAGCTTGATAGAAGATATTTGCAAGAGAATTTAAGACACTTTGAAAAGATCGGAGTGATCTTTGAGCATGTTAGTAACGCCGAGTTCTTTGAGGAGCTGGATAAGACTATCGAGGCTAAATTTAAAACTTTTACAAATATCTTGAAAAACGAAGAAGAAGCTGTCAAGCTAAGCGGCGAACACATCAAGCAAACGATGAATACGCTGCTAAAATCCTCGAAAGATCAAAAAGATCTTATCAAAGTCCATGCCGAAATCTTGAACGTTATCAATAAATTTAACGGTAACATAAAAGATATGCAACTAAAATTTGCCGAGCAGTACAACCGTCTCTATGATGTGGGTGGCGAGCGTATCGCAAGGCTCGAAAAGAGCGTGGGCGAGCTAGAGTATAATGTTAAAAATTTCAGTGAGTCTCTTTCTAAATTTAGTAGTGAAATCTTAGAAAAACAAAAACTTGCAATGGATGGCTTTAAAGAGAGCTTGATTGATGGCGTCCAGGCATTTAAAAAGGCTTTTGACGACGAAGCAATCGAAGCTTATGATGATAATAGCGCGCTCATTGAAGGGCTAAAGCAAGACATCGACGAGCTTGATAAAGAGGCGAATGAGATCTTGCAAACCATCGAAAAGGCGAGTATGCTAGATGAAAACGCGTAACGAGAACAAAAGCGGAGACCAGACCTTTTGGATATCGTATGCGGACCTGATGGCTGGGCTGATGTTTGTTTTTATGCTCATCATCGGCGCCGTTGTCGTAAAATACGTCCTTAGCCAAAGCGATCTGGCAAAACTACAAAAAGACTTAAGCGAGCGTGAAAAGCAAATCGCCTCATCACAAAGCGAGCTCGTTCGTAAAGAAAATGTCATAAAAGAAATTTTTTCAAATTTGGACCGCGCAAAGAGCGAAAATAAAGAGCTTGCCGACATAAACAGGCTCGTAAACGAGATGCTTGAAGGCGTCAAAAAAGAGAAAAACGAACTCACTAATCTAACCCAAACCTACGAGATAAATCTAAACGACGCGAATAAAACTATCGCGGATTTGCAGGATAGAGTGCTACAGCTGGGGCAAATTTTAGCGCAAAAGGACGAGGCGCTAAATGAGCTAAATGCAAAATACGGCGATGAAGTCTCAAGATATACCGCGCTGGAAGAGGATTTTAACAAAACAAAAGACAAGATCAAAGACATCAGCTCGCTTCGCTCAAACGTCATATCAAATTTACGCGCTAAACTTGGAAACAAGGTCAGCATAGATCCAAGCTCGGGTGTCGTGTCGCTGCCTGAGTCTATACTTTTTGACACGGGTTCGTACGAGCTAAGAGACGAGGCAAAGGCACGTCTAAAGGAAATTTTGCAGACTTATTTCGAGGCGATTTTAAATAACGAAGAGATCGCAAAACACATCGATAGGATCGTGATCGAGGGGCATACAAACTCCGTTGGTAGCTATATGTACAACCTTGATCTGTCGCAAAAGCGCGCGTATTCGGTACTAGACTTTATCTACTCGTGGAACAAAGACAAGCGCCTAGAGCACTATCTCATCGCTAGCGGACGTAGCTTTAGCGATCTGGTGATGAAAAACGGCAAAGAAGACCCCGACGCATCCAAGCGTATTGAGATCAAATTTTCGATCTCGGACAAAGAGTCGATGAAAGAGATGCAAGATCTCTTGGAGCGGCAAAATCAAAAGTATTCAAAAGACTAAATTTAACGGACTCGAGTTTTACGTACTTCGCGACGACCTGATGGATGGCGAATTTAACGGCAACAAGGCTAGAAAGCTGGAGTATTTCCTGCATGCTGGTCTAGGTGGCATAAAACGCGTCGTTAGCTACGGCTCAAGTCAGTCAAACGCGATGTATAGCCTAAGCGTTTTTGCGAAGATGAATGGGCTCGAGTTTCACTACGTAGTTTCAAATTTAAACTCAAATTTGGCGTCAAATCCGATCGGAAATTTTAAATTTGCCCTTGAAAACGGTATGAAAATCTATGTAGATAAAGATAGGCGGGCGCGGGCTAGGGCTTTAGCTTGTGAGCTGGCGGGATTAAAAGAGGGCGAGATTTACGGCGATGAGGCTGTAAATTTGACGGATGCTTCTGATAGAAACGGGTTAAATTTAAAGGATACGGGCGGGTCAAATTTGAGCAACTTTGACGAACGGCTCGGTTTTACGGATATAAATTTAAATGCAAAAAATATGTCAAATTTGCAAGCTGAAGTCGAGCCGAATTTACAAAATCTAGGCAGAGAAAATTTGAACAAATTTGACGAACAAGCAGAGCTCGAGAGCGCAAATTTCAGCGAATGCAAAAGCCATAAAAACTCAAATTTTAAAAAATCCGCAGACCAAACAAGCTCAAATTTATCCGCCGCGCAGGATTGCTTCATTGGCGATTCGCTTTTTATAAACGAGGGCGTTTGGCAGCCGCAGGCGGAGGCGGGCTTTATCTCGCAGGCTAGGCAGATAGAGCGCTGGGCGGATGCGGAGGGCAAGACCGTTGATATATTTTTGCCCTCGGGTACGGGCACGTCGGCGGCGTTTTTGGCTAAGCATGTTAAATTTGACGTTTTTACCTGTCCTTGCGTGGGCGACGCGGACTATCTAAAAAGCGAGATCGAGGCGCTGACGCCAAACTCAAAGGTTCGCATTTTGCCGCCGCCCAAAAAATATCATTTCGGCGATCTAAAGCTCGAGCTTTATCAAATTTGGCGCGAAGTATGCGAGCAAACGGGGATAGAGTTTGAGCTCATTTACGATCCCGTGGGCTTTTTAACGATGACGTCAAACCTGGGCGCGTTTAAAAACGAGATTTTATACATCCACCAAGGCGGCGCGCTCGGAAATATCAGTCAAAAACTAAGATACGAAAGAAAATTTAAGGAGACGAAATGAAGTTTTTACTCACTAGCAACGAAAATTTTAAGGACTATTTTGCGGCTTTGGTGAACCGCTCAAACGGCGATATGAGCGCGGTTATGCCAGCCGTTTCGCAGATACTTGAGGACGTGCGCGCTAGAGGCGACGAGGCGCTCTTTGAGCAGATAGAGAAATTTGACCGCTGGAAACCCGACGCAAATACCCTAAAAATCGGTACCGACGAGATGCAAAAGGCATACGACGGCATAGATAGCTGCCTGCGAAACGCGCTAAATTTAGCCTTTGAGCGCATAAAAAGCTACCACGAAAAAAGCCTGCCAAAAACCTGGATAGAGCACGACGAGCACGGCGTTTTGCTGGGTGCAAAGTACACCCCGCTAGACCGCGCGGGACTATATATCCCGGGAGGTAAGGCCGCCTATCCTAGCTCGCTTCTCATGAACGCCGTCCCGGCTCTAGTTGCGGGAGTTGGAGAGATCGCAGTCTGCACGCCTGCCGTCGGAGGTAAGGTAAATACGCTGCTGCTAGCAGCCATGCATATCTGCGGCATCAAGGAAGCCTATAAAGTCGGCGGCGCCTCGGCGGTAGCTGCGATGGCCTACGGTACGCAAACGATCAAAAAAACCGACGTCATCACGGGCCCTGGCAATATATACGTCGCGACGGCTAAAAAGCTCGTCTACGGCGAGGTAAATATCGATATGATCGCGGGCCCTAGCGAGATCTGCGTCATCGCCGACGAGAGCGCCGACCCTCGCCACATCGCCGTGGATCTGCTCTCGCAGGCCGAGCACGATGAGATGGCTAGCGCCGTGCTCATCACGCCTAATCAAGCCTTCGGCGCGACGGTGCAAAGGCATATAAACGAGGAGATAAAGACTCTAGCCAGGCAGCCCATCGCGCAGGTTAGTATCGATAAAAAGGGTGCTATCATCGTAGCTAGCGACCTTGATGAGTGCGTGAGGCTGGCTAACGAACTAGCGCCTGAGCACCTAGAGATCGCGACAAACGACGCGATGGAGCTGGCTAGGCAGATCAGGCACGCGGGCGCGATATTTATCGGGCACTTTACGCCTGAAGCGATGGGCGACTATCTAGCCGGGCCGAACCATACGTTGCCAACTGGCGGTAGCGCGCGATTTTATTCGCCTTTAGGGGTCGAAAATTTCATGAAGCGCACTTCGCTCATCTCGCTAAACGCAAAAGGCATAAGCGAGCTAGCAAACGCATGCATGAAGCTAGCCGATGCCGAGGGGCTCGGAGCACATAAGCGTTCGGTCGCGGTTAGACTTGAGGCTTTGAAATAGATATCATCTCTTGGGAGCTTTTAACGGAACTCG
>NZ_CALINL010000282.1 GCF_938045225.1 uncultured Campylobacter sp. | reverse complement strand
TTTGTAGAAAATCCACCGGAGTCGAGCCGCCGATAGCGTAGACGACCCTGTCGTAGACCCTTATTTTTCCGTTTGAAAAGTGCACCCTCACGCGTCCGGATTCGTTTTCGATCTCGGTGATGTCGTGATTCAGCCGCACTTTTAGCTTATTTGCTTTTTCTAGTTCCCACAGCGCCGTTACGTTTACGTCATTTACGCGGCTAAATTTATCCTTGCGGTAAGCCAACGTCGTTTTGTTGTATTGGCATAGCTCGATAGCGTACTCTACGGCAGAGTTTCCGCCGCCTACTACGAGGACTTTTTCGCCGCTAGAACAGGAGTTTAGGTTAAAATTTATAACATTATTTAGCGAAGGTGGGATTTTATAGTCCGGCTTGTTCGGACGCCCCATTTTACCGATACTTATCATCACGTTTTTGGCTTGATAGTCGCCCTTTGCGGTGTGCACGAAAAACAAACCGTCCTTTTTCTTTACGCTTTCGACCTCGGAGTTAAACACGGCCTCGATCTTTTCCTCGTCTAGCAGCTTATCGAAATAATCAAGCGTGCTCTCCTTTGTACCGTCCTCAAAGGATACGATGCCGTGGATGGTGCTATCTTGACCTTTATACTCTTTATCCACGCGCTTATTGTCTTTGTAAAATTTTCTTATAGTTTGGCTGTGGTTGTCGCCCTTTTCGAGAAGCAAAACTTTTTTTAATCCATTGGCTCTAGCCTCTACGACGGTCGCGATGCCGCAAGGGCCGCCGCCTATCACGATAATGTCGTAAACATCGCTCATTGATTCTCTCCGATTTGATAATTTTTCATTAATGTAGCGAAAATTGTATTAAATTTTAAGAAATTCGCGAAATTTGGGGTAAATTTAATTTAAAAGCAGAAAAAGCGGTCAAATTTGAAAGATAAAAGGCGAGCGGGATCAAATTTGACTTGTTTAAATTCGGTAAATTTGAGAGCCAAATTTGAAGCGCGTCAAATTTAATAGGCGCAAATTTCATCAAAATTTACGCCCGCTAAAGCTAAATTTTCTTTAAAAACTCGGCGATTAAAAACGCTAGTTCTAGCGACTGGTCGGCGTTTAGGCGCGGATCGCACTGCGTCTCGTATCTGTGCGCCAGATCATCCTCGTTTAGTTTAAACGACCCGCCCGTGCACTCGGTCACGTCCTGGCCCGTCATCTCTAGATGCACGCCGCCCGCATGCGTACCTTCGGCTCTATGTATCTCGAAAAAGCTCTGCACTTCGGCTAGGATATTGTCAAATTCGCGCGTTTTGTAGCCGTTTGCTGCCTTTATCGTGTTGCCGTGCATAGGATCTATGCTGTAGACGATATTTAGCCCTTCGCGCTTTACTTCGCGTAGGATTTTAGGCAGCCGCTCGCCGATTTTATCGGCACCCATTCTGATTATTACGTTCAGTCTACCCGCTTCGTTTTGTGGATTTAGCGCATTTGCGAGCGCGATGACGTCCTGCACGGTTGCGTTTGGTCCGATCTTTACGCCTAAAGGATTGTGCACGCCGCTTAGAAAATGCACGTGAGCATCGTTTACGCCGCGCGTGCGCTCGCCGATCCAGAGCATATGCGCTGAGCAGTCGTACCAGTCGCCGGTAAGGCTATCCTCTCTAGTGAGCGCCTCCTCGTACGGCAGCAAAAGCGCCTCGTGCGATGTGTAGACCTTAGTTTCGCTAAGCGCGGGAGTGTTTGAGGCGTTTATACCGCAAGCCCCCATAAATGCTAGAGTTTGGCTCAGCTGCCTAGCTAACTCGCCGTATTTAGCGTCAAGCTCGGGTTTTTTGATAAAGCCTAAGTTCCAGCGATTTACCTCGTGCAGATCGGCTAGACCGCCGCGAGAAAAGGCGCGAAGTAGGTTCATCGTGGATGCGCTTTGATAATACGCCTCGATCATGCGGTTTGGATCGGGCACGCGAGCCTCGGCGTTAAATTCAAAACCGTTTATGATGTCGCCGCGGTAGCTGGGTAGCTTTACGCCGCCTTGTTCCTCGTAGTCCGAGCTTCTAGGCTTGGCAAACTGACCCGCCACGCGCCCTACTTTTACGACGGGGCAACGTCCGGCAAACGTCAAAACGATCGCCATTTGTAACATCACTTTAAACATATCGCGAATATTTACGGCGTTGAAATTTGAAAAACTCTCCGCGCAGTCGCCCCCTTGTAGCAAAAACGCCTCGCCGTTGCAAACTTTGGCCAAATCTTGTTTTAGGTTTCTAGCCTCTCCGGCAAAAACTAGCGGCGGCATCGTCTTTAGCTTATCCTCGGCCTTTTTTAGCAAGACCTCGTCGGGGTAGCTTGGTTGCTGCAAGATATTAAATTTTCTCCACGAATCTCTACTCCACATCTTTAAACCTTTTTAAAAATAACGCCGATTTTAGCTAAAAGAAATTTTATTACAGATAAAATTTCAAATTTTAGCCCCAAATTTGCCCTCGCTGCGCATTTTTGAGCCACATAAGCTTTGATTAACGACAAATAAATATAATTTCGCCAAAAAAAGCGGAAAAATGCAAGACAAAAATCAAACCAAAATCGGCTTCATCTACGGCCTGTCGGTCTTTATGATCTGGGGCATTTTTCCTATTTATTTTAAACAACTCAGCGCGCTTTCGGCTACCGAGATCGTCGCTCACCGCATTCTTTGGTCGGTGCTACTTTTATTTTTACTGCTTAAATTTAGCCGCAAACTAGGCGCCGCAAAGAAAATTTTAAGCAACAAAAAAACTACGTTTTGGCTGTTTGTCACGGGGCTTCTCATTGCCGCCAACTGGTGGATCTATGTCTACGCCGTAAATATCGGAAAGATCGTGGAAACTAGCCTGGGATACTTCATAAATCCGCTCGTAAATATGCTCCTTGGCGTGCTGATTTTAAAAGAAAAGCTATCGCGCGCGGGTAAATTTGCCATCGCTATCGTCTTTGTCGCTATCGGAGTGCAAATTTACGACGCAGGCGGCCTGCCTATCATCTCTATCATTTTACCTATCACGTTTGGATTTTATTCGCTTATTAGAAAGCGCCTTAGCGTGCCGTCTTTAGAGGGACTTTTCGTCGAGACCGCGCTCATAGCTCCCATTGCGCTCGTCGCTCTATTTTTCGTAGCCGCTAGCGGACAAAATCACTTTAGCTTTTCGTGGTTTGGGCTTTTGATCGCTCTTTGCGGGCCTGCGACCGTAGTGCCGCTTTTGCTTTTTAACTCGGCGGCTACTAGGCTAAATTTGAGCACGATCGGCTATTTGCAGTATATCTCGCCCTCTATGCAGCTTTTGCTTGCCGTTTTTTACTACGGCGAGCAAATTAGCGCGCTTAAGGCGCTGTCGTTTTTACTGATCTGGAGCGCGCTTGCGGTGGTTAGCTTTGGCGCGATTTATAGTAAAAAAAGCAAAATTTCAGTATAACCGCAAATTTAAATCAAAAAAGGAAAAACAATGTCATCTATCGCATTTTACGCCGTCATCTGCGTTATAGCCGCGCTCGTGCTCTATACGCAGATACAAAAAATAACGAGAAAGATCGATGAGAACGGTACTTTAGCAAACAACTCCCCAGAGGCCGTACGTCAAATTTCGGTGCAAAAGTATAAAGATTTTTGCGAGATCATTAACGGCGAGCTAAGAGAACTAAAGATGAAAGCGCTCTACGACGACGCCCTAAAAAACGAGGATCTAAAAGAAAAATTTTTAGAAAGCCTAAGCGAGATGAGCAAGAAGCTGACGTTTATCGAGACGATGAACACTGCTAGAAACCCCGATAAATGGGAAAGCGAGCTCTTTGAGGTGCTAAGCCGCCTAGACGATCTCGTCACGGAAAACTTTAAAGACGGCGAGCGTGCGGGCGACGAGATTAGAGAGCGTCTGGGCGCGGAGTTTAGCAAGCTGCAAAATTAAATCTTAAGTAAAAACGGGGTAATATCGCTTTTTTGATTTAACTCTATCTTTCTAAGGAAAAAAACGGATGAGCTATACCAAAAAAGACCTCGTAACAGCTGCAAATTTAACCAAAGACGAAATTTACCATTTCCTAAATTTAGCCAAGGAGTTTAAGGCATTAAACAACTCCGAGACCAAAAAAGCCAAGTCGCTCTACGGCAAAACGACCGTAAACGCCTTTTTCGAAAACTCGACTAGGACGCGAACGAGCTTTGAGATCGCGGCTAAGCGCCTAGGAGCCGACGCTATAAATTTCACCGCCTCAAGCTCCAGCACCAAAAAGGGCGAAACGCTCATCGATACCGTCCACAACATCGTCGCGATGAAAACGGATATCGTAGTCGTGCGCCACTACAGCTCGGGCGCGGCTAAATTTATAGCTGAAAATACCGACGCTCACGTCGTAAACGCGGGCGACGGCCTAAACGAACACCCTAGCCAAGCGCTGCTTGATCTTTTTACCATACTGGAAAATCGCGGCAGCCTAGAAAATCTCACGGTCGCCATCATCGGCGATATCTTTCACAGCCGCGTAGCTCGCTCAAATATCTACGTCCTAAAAACGCTCGGAGCCAAGGTTAAGCTCTTTGGCCCGCCGATGTTTTTAACTGGCATGGAGGCTTTTGGCTGTCAAATTTGCTCCGATATGCGCGAGGCCGTCGAGGACTCGGACGTCATCATCATGCTACGTATCCAGCTCGAGCGTCAGGACGATGAGATCGCATTTCCGTCCGTGCGCGAATACTCCAAATTTTTCGGCCTAACCGCTAGTAAAATGCAATACGCCAAAGAGGGCGTCATGATCCTGCACCCGGGCCCGATAAACCGCGGCGTTGAGATAAACTCCGACGTAGCCGATGATCCGCGCTACTCGCATGTGCTAAATCAGGTCGAAAACGGCGTCGCCGTCAGGATGGCGATCCTAGATACTCTCATCAAAAACAAAGGCGCAAAATGAAAACTCTCATAAAAAACGGCACGATCGTAAATCATAACGGCTCGCAAAAAGCAAACGTCCTGATAGAGGGCGACAAGATAGCTCTAATCACCACTGACGAACCTGCGGCTGATAAAATAATAGACGCTAGCGGCAAGCTCGTGATGCCGGGCCTTATCGATATGCACGTGCACTTTCGCGATCCCGGCCTTGAGTACAAAGACGACATAAACACGGGCTCTGAAACCGCAGTCGCCGGCGGCGTAACCACCTGCTGCCCGATGGCAAATACAAATCCAGTAAACGACAACGCCGTCGTCACGCGCGATATGGTAGCTAAAGCAAAAGCTCGCGGCCTCATCGACCTACTGCCTATCGGCGCGATAACTAGCAAGATGGACGGCAAAAAGTGCGTAGAGATGGGCGATATGACCGAGGCCGGCGCAGTGGCGTTTAGCGACGACGGTCTACCGGTAGCTAGCAGCGACGTGATGAGATACGCGCTTGAATACTCAAAGCACTTCGGTAGCTTCGTCATCAACCACTCCCAGGACTGCTCGCTATGCCGCGGCGGCCACATGAACGAAGGCCGCGTCTCGGCGATACTAGGCATCAAAGGCATGCCGCGCGAGCAAGAAGAGATCATGGTCTCGCGCGATCTACTGCTAGCCAAGCTAACAGGCGGCCACATCCACATCGCGCACGTTAGCTCCGAGTGGTCGCTAAAGCTCATCGCACAGGCTCGCGCGGCCGGTATAAACGTGACCTGCGAGGCGACTCCGCACCACTTTACTTACACAGAGGACGAGCTGCTAGGATATGATACGAACTTTAAAATGTCGCCGCCGCTTCGCACCAGATCAGACGTGGACGCGATCAGAGAGGGGCTAAAAAGCGGCCTAATCGACGTCATCGTGACCGACCACGCCCCGCACCATAACGACGAGAAATTTTTAGAATTCGACAAGGCGCCTTTTGGAATACTCGGCCTACAAACCCTCGTGCCCATGACGCTAGATTTGGTAAACGACGGCGTGATAAGTATCGAGCAGATGGTGGCTCTCACGTCCTATAATGCGGCTAAAATTTTAAAACTAAAGGACAAGGGAGTGATCGCGGAGGGCTACCTCGCCGACATCGCGATAATCGATCCGAATTTCAAGTATCTATACGACAAAAACCTAAATAAATCAAAATCCCAAAACTCCCCGCTGCTAGGCAAGACGCTAAAAGGCGCGGCGGTAATCACGATAAAAAGCGGAAAAACGGTGTTTGAGTTTCCAAACGTCGTGGCGTAAAAGGATTAAAATTGAAAGTATATGCACAGTATTTTGAATTGAATGGACTTAAGTACAGATTAAATACTATTCTACAGTTGGGAGATGGTTTTGCGCATATTGGAAATATTGTTTTGGCAAACCCAGGGAGTTCTAAGCCGGTGAGAAAAATTGATGAAATTTCAAAAGAATCAATAAAAACTTTTTTTGGTTCTTCTTTTAAAGTGCGAAAATTTAATGATTTAAATTGGCATGAGTTTAGTGTTGATACTACTATGCGAGTAGTTGAAAAAATTTTTAATGGCAGTTATATTACCAATGAGCCACTACAGTTAAACGGCGTCATTCAACTCTTTAATGCTTTTAATATAGCCAATCCGAACTTAAGCGAAACTCTTGCCAGTATACCTAAAGACGACAATCCATATATTATTACTCCAAATATTGCAGATTTTATAGCAGACAAACCAACCTATATAGGATTTCCTGATGATATTTTATATCATCAAGATGATTATATAAGAAAAATTCCTCAAAATATTTTTGAGTCAATGCCATCAAAAATCAAAGAATTTTATGAAAATGATATAGAAAAAACTTTTTATCATCCAATGTATATATCTCGAGCATATCGTCGCAGAGAAAATATAAAAAATGATCTAAAACGTTTTTTTAAAACAGTAAAAGACTTCAAACAGTAATTTAAAATTAAGGCAGAATTAACCATTAGTACTCATTCTGCCTTAAAACCATCAACAAAAATTTATAGATGGCAAGATAATAAATAGGCAAAAAGTTTTTTGAATTAATTTTTTGCATCTTTAAAATTTGCGGTTTTGGCGTCGGCAAATTTGAGCAAAATACAAGGCGTGCTTTATCTCTTGATCGCCGCTCAAATTTATAAATCTAAATTTGCCGTCAAATTTAACCGACTTTGTATACATCTTTTTGCTTAATTTTAGAGCTAATCAATTTGCCTTGTCGCCACGCAATTTTAAGTGCTGTATTTAACTTGCCAAATTTATAACCCAAACGGCTTTTTATTTACTCAAATTTACGACCGGCTGCAGAGCAAATTTAACCGCCGAATTTACCAAATTTAAAAGCCACAACAGACAAATTTACGCCGCCGCGTCAGCTCAATCGATGATAAAAAACCGATCAAGCCGAGCGCAAGCGACGCAAATTCGTCAAATTCGGTTCAAATTTAGCCTCACGCGTCCTTGCCGTTTATCGCATACGCCGAGCGCAAAAACACGTCCGTGCCCGATAGCAGCGCGCTCTCGTCAAAGTCAAACGCGCCGTTGTGATGACCTGCAGCCAGCTTGGTGCCGATCATCAGGTAGCCGCTCTTGCCGCCTGCTTTTTGCACGGCGTGCATAAAATGCGCGAAATCCTCGCAAGCGCCGAAATTTAGATCCCGCACGATGAGCTCATCTTTGATAAAAGGCGACTGGCGCGCGGCGCGCTCATAGATATCGGTGATCTCTTCGCTGCTATCGCCCCCGCTAGTGCCGCCGGTTAGCTTCACGTCGTACTGCACGCCGTACATCTGCGCGACGCCCGCGACGATGTCCATGCATTTTTGAAACATAAACTCATTTAGCTCGGTCGTTTCGCCGCGCGTTTCGCAGGCGATGTAGCCGTTTGGCGCGATGACGTTTCGCCCCTCGCCCGCTCGCAAGACGCCCACATTTATGCGCGTGACGCCGTCAGCATGTCGCGTGATACCGTGCATGGCTAGAGCCGTCTGCGCTGCGGCTAGCAGAGCGTTTGCCCCTTCCTGCGGAGCGCCTGCCGCGTGAGCCGACTTGCCCGTGAAATTTACGTCGAATTTCGACGTCGCAAGAAGCTTGTTCGTACCGCAGATGATGCCGCCGCTAGTCTTTGCCTGAAAGCCGATGTGGCCGCCCAGTAGGTAGTCCACGCCCTCTAGCACGCCTGCTTGCTCCATCGGCACGGCGCCTCTGGTGCCCTCCTCGGCGGTTTGAAATATAAATCTAAATTTGCCTTTAAAATCGTCCAAATTTTGCGCGATGAGTTTAGCCATCGCTAGGCCGATCGTGATGTGCCCGTCGTGCCCGCAGGCGTGCGTGATGCCGTCTATATCGGCTCTAAAGCCCTCTTTAAACGGTCTGTGCGCCTCATCCTTGCTCTCGGTCACGTCCACGCCGTCGATGTCAAATCTAAACGCAAGCGTCTTGCCCGGCCTGCCCGTATCAAGCTCGGCCACCACGCCCGTTAGCCCATCCTCCATCACGGGTAAAAACTCGCGCTCATCGACGCTTAGCAGGCTTTTTGCACGCTCTAGATATTTTTCTTTGTCTTTCTCGCTGCCAAGACCTGCTCTAGCTTCGGGCTTCATTATCTCGCGTCCCATTTTTAGGCTATAGCCGAGCTTTTTTAGCTCGCTAGCGATCTTTGCCGTCGTAAAAAACGTGAAAAATCCAGTCTCGGGATGAGAGTGAAAAAACCGCCTATTTTTCACCATTTCGTCTTTTAGCGCTTCGACTTTTGCTGCTACCTCGTCCATTTTTGCTCCTCAAATTCGGAATTTTTATTATTTTACTTAAAGATATATTATACATCAAGATTAATTTTAAAAGCTTAAAATTTGAGCCAAATAATGATAAATTTAATGCTGATTTTCGCGAGCCGACTTGTTTGGCGTAAATTTGATTTTTAGCCAGTGGATACTTTGATCGTTTTTTAAACCGTGATTTGCGCCAAAACGGTGCGGGTACTGCGAGGTAAATTTATATTTTTGGCTGAGCGGTTTTTAAGACAAATTTAGGGCGTTAAATTTGAGTTCAAATTTATAATGTCGTCAAATTTGAACTAAAATTTAAAAAACAAGACAAAGAGGCAAATTTAACTTCAGCCGCCGCGCGACTGACTAGTCGCAAAATAAACTCCGCGCAAAAGCTCAAATTTGCCCTTCAAGCAACCTATTTTAAGCTACCTTTTAGCTTCATTATCCGCTCGTAGGATTCCTCGATACGCTCTTTTGGTATCTGCTTGGCGCCCACTGCGTCCACGACTAGCTGCGTGACGAGCTCTGCGGTCCTGCACCCGTCTATCTTGTAGTCGCTAAAGAGCATCACGTCGCCGCCCGCGTTGATAAAGTTTATCACCTTTTCTTGTAGCGTAAAGTCCTTTAGTCCGCCCATGAGCATGTCGTCGCTTATGACTACGCCGTCAAATTTGAGCTCGCCGCGTAGCAAGCCGTCGATGATCGCCGGCGAAATCGAGGCCGGTAGCTCGGAGTCGCGCTGCATGAGGTAGATATGCCCGACCATTATCATCTTGGCTTCGTTTTTGCGAACTGCGTCAAAATACGGCTTGAGCTCGGTGTAATCAAAATTTTCGATCACGACCTTTGCCGTGTGGCTGTCGGCCTCGACGTTACCGTGGCCGGGGAAGTGCTTCATCGCCGCTATCACGCCGCGAGCTTGCGAGGCCTTCATAAACTCGTTCGCATACAGCGAAACCTCGTCTATATCGGCACTAAACGCTCTACCGCGCGAGCCTATGATGGTGGATTTTGGATTTAGCACGTCGGCCACGGGAGCGAAATTTACGTTTACGCCGACGTCTTTTAGCTGTTGCGCCATCTTAGCGTAAAGCTCGCCCGCAGCGGCTAGATCGAGCGTTTTTGCCACTTTTTGCGCCGAGATAAAGGTCTCAAATCCGCTCTTATCTTTAAATCTCGTGATCTGTCCGCCCTCCTCGTCGATAGCGATAAAAATGCCTTTTTGCGCCTCTTTAAATGCGCTTGTTAGCGCAGTAAGGTTCTTTTTGTCCGAGATGTTTTTACCGAGCAGCATCACGCCGCCAAAACGCTGATATTTGGCCTCCGAGACGGCTTCTTTGGCGGTTTTGGGATCAGAGCCGTTGAAGCTTACCATTATCATTTGGGCTATCATTTTGCGAAGCGTCGGTTTTTCTTGCGCTTGCGCATCGGCAGCGTTTAGCGCAGTCGGCAAACCCGCCAAAAACAGAGCCGAAAAAAGTGCGGCGATAAATTTTTTCATATCTTTCCTTTTTTTGTTTTTTGCGGATTTTACACTATTTTGGATAAATTTAAGAAAATTGAAACGGGATTTAGGTGCGGGAGGTGCTTTTTGCGATTGATCGCTCGCAAATTTAGATCGGCATTTATAAAATATTTGATATAATTTTTGAAAATATTGTTTAAAATTTAGTCAAAAGGGCATATATGATAAATTTAAATATTAATTGCGCTATAAATATCCCGTCAAAAAACGATATCAAACTAAATAAAGATGAGTATATTTTATGTGATTATAAGGAAAACACATTAAAAATCTTTTTATTCAATTGATATTTGCCGTGATTTGTATAGCGGTATTTATATATACGGTAATATCTAAAGACTTCGCCGATCAAAGCCTATTTTTAAAGGTTTGCGCTGCTATTTTTGTTATTTTTTGCATGTTATTAATACATATTTTTATTGTAAATTTGATCCACAAAGGCTTATACGTAACAAACAAAAACTTAATAGCCTTTAGTGGAGCGAAATTTGATTTAAATTCTATTTTTATACTTGATACGAGCACTCGCGAGCATACGGGGTTTCGCATTTGCAAAGGCTGGAGAAATATTTTAGAGATAAAATGCACGAATGACGACGCGCAGCTAGATGTCTTTTTGCTATCGCTATCCGCAGTTTCGGGCAATAAAATTATTTTAAGATTTGACTCAAAAGAACTAAAAGAAAAAGCCGACTCGGCAAATTTGGTTAGATTTAAATTGACGACATAAATTGGATTTTTATACTTAAACAGACTAAATACTAGCCAGAATCCAAATTTTACGGTGCTTTAAATCCAAATCCAGCATAAAAATTCGGCAAATTTGGATTATTTAAGCCGGCTATTTAAAAACCGCTGCCCACCGTCAAATTTTCAAATTTTATAGCAACTGCGAGCCTTCGCAGAATGCACGACTTTAAACCAAATTTTATTTTTTACTTAGTAGATCTCTTAGACTTTCCTGCACGTCTTTGCCGCGCAGCATCGCCGCGACCTCGTTTACTATCGGCGTATAGATACCTTTGCTAGCAGCGATCTTTTCTATCGAGTATGAGGTATCTACGCCCTCGGCGACCTCGCCTAGATCGTTTAGGATTTTGTTAAGGCTCTCGTTTTTAGCAAGTCCCAAGCCTACGCGGTAGTTGCGCGAGAGCACCGATGAAGCCGTGAGAAAGAGATCGCCCGCTCCGCTAAGACCCAAAAACGTCTGCTGCTGCGCGCCAAAATACTCGCCAAATCTCGCCATCTCGACAAGCCCGCGCGAGATGAGGCTGGCGCGAGCGCTGTTGCCAAGCCCGAGCCCGTCGCAGATACCGCCCGCGATAGCGATGACGTTTTTATACGCGCCCGCGATCTCCGCACCGATAACGTCGCTACTAGCATAGGCTTTGATATTTTGCGGAAAAAGTCCTGAAATCTCACGCGCAAGGGCTTCGTTTTTGGAATTTATCACGAGCGCGCACGGGAGGTCGTTTTGTATCTCTTTGGCAAAGCTTGGTCCAGATAAAAAGGCCAAATTTGCCGCATCTACGTGCTGTTCGTAAATCTCGTCTAAAAAACGAAGGCTAGAGGTTTCGATGCCCTTTGAGGCGACTAAAATTTTCTGTCCGAAGTTTTTAAAATGCTCTTTTAGCCAGCCGCTAACGGACTGAGAAGGTATGGCAACGACGAGCAGATCGCGCTTTAGCGCCTCCTCTAGATTCACGAAATGCGCGCCTTCAAGCTGTCTGCGCGAGCTGATGACGCAGTCGTTTTTTTGCGAAAGCGCATGAAAAAGCGCGCTACCCCACTTCCCCGCTCCGATGATGGCTATTTTCATTTTTTCTCTTTTTTGTGATTTACGTTTGTTTTAGCTAAATTTGACTGAGCCGCCTGCAAACCGAAACTTACTTTTGCGAAAATTAAACAACTTAAATTTAACCGCACCGCCCGTCTCTCTAAAACAAAAAATTAGAGCTACAAATTTACTTTCTGGGCCAAATTTGACCCAAAAACACGCGTCGCCAAATAACGCTAAAAGGCGACGCAAGTCAAATTTATCCTAGTTTTTCTTTTAAAAGCTCATTTACTTTTGCGGGATTAAACGCGCCCTTGCCCTCTTTCATCGTCTGACCGACGAAAAATCCAAAAAGCTTATCCTTGCCGCTTTTATATTCGGCGACCTTGTCGGCGTTCGCACTTAAAATTTGATCTATTATCGCTATGATGGCCGAGTCGTCGCTAACCTGTTTTAATCCCAATTTTTCGATGACACCGTCCACGCTCGCGTCGTTTTCCATGAGATAGTCAAGCACCTCTTTTGCCGCTTTAGCGCTTATCGTACCGTCTTCTATGCGGCGCAAAAGCTCTATCATTTTAGCCGAATTTACTGGCGATGTCTCGATCGTAGCGCCGTTTTTTAGGCGTCCCAAAAGCTCGACGATGAGCCATGTTACGGCTAGTTTTGGCGATATTTTAGCTTCTACAAGCTCCTCGAAATACTTCGCCGTCTCCACGCTGCTAGTTAAAATCAGCGCGTCATCCTCTTTGACGCCCAGCTCGCGCTCGTATCTAGCGACCTTTTGTTCGGCGAGCTCGGGGATCTTGATTGCTTCGTTATACATCTCCTCCGGGATCTCGACGGGTAGCAGGTCGGGATCTGGAAAATATCTATATTCGGCGCTATCTTCTTTGCCTCGCATCGAGCGCGTGACTAAATTTACGGTATCAAAAAGGCGCGTTTCTTGATAAACTTCCTCGTCGTATTTGCCGTCTTCCCACGCCGCGCTTTGGCGCTCGACTTCGTAGTCGATCGCTTTTTGGATAAATCTAAACGAGTTTAAATTTTTAATCTCGACGCGCGTATAAAGCTTGCTGTCGCCTTTTGGGCGGATACTGACGTTGGCGTCGCAGCGAAAGCTTCCCTCTTGCATATTAGCATCGCTGATGTTTAAAAATCGCAAAATCGAGTGCAGTTTTTTTAGATACGCGACTGCCTCGTCGGAGCTACGCAAGTCAGGCTCACTCACGATCTCAAGTAGCGGCGTGCCCGCGCGGTTTAGATCGACTAGGCTTTGTCCGCTCTCGTGGATGTTTTTACCCGCGTCCTCTTCAAGGTGTGCGCGAGTGATACCGATGCGCTTTTTCTCGCCGTTTACGTCGATAAAAAGCTCGCCTTTTTCTACTATCGGTATCTCAAACTGTGAAATTTGATAGGCTTTTGGAAGGTCGGGATAAAAGTAGTTTTTACGGTTAAAAACAGAGCGTTTATTTATAGTCGCATTTACCGCCGCGCCAAAGCTTATCGCCTTTCTCACGGCTTCTTTGTTTAGTACCGGCAAAGATCCGGGCAGTGCCAGGCAGGTCGGACAAACGTGCGTATTTGCCTCATCGCCGAAGCTCGTGGAGCAAGAGCAGAAAATTTTAGTTTTTGTATTAAGCTGGGTGTGAACCTCAAGCCCGATAACGACTTCAAACATAATTTGCCTTTTATTTAAAATTTAGGGTTTATTTTAGCAGGATTTTTATTTAAGTTAGATAAAAAGAAGGGGTTGCGCCCGCCGATTTTTAGCGTATTTTGGCTGGCGGACGCGTAAATTTAAATTTTAGTGCTCGTCGTGGCTGATCAAGATCGCGCCGGCAAGATACACGTAAGTAAGAATCATAAAGATAAATGTTTGCAAGCACGCCATAAACGTAAGCAAAACAAATGCCGGAAGCGCAGCGTAAGACGCAAGAGCAAGTACGACCAAAAGAAACAAGTCATCGCCCTTGATGTTACCGAAAAGTCGGAAAGAAAGCGATACGACGCGAGACAGATGCGAAACGATCTCGACGATAAACATTATCGGAGCTAGCCATTTGTTCGGTCCCATGAAGTGAGCAAAATACTTAACCACGCCGTTTACGCGGATACCTTCGTAGTGGTAAAACACGAAAACCACGAGCGCTAGAGTAAGGGTCAAATTTAAGCTCGAAGTCGGAGCCTCAAATCCAGGTATTATGCCTATTATGTTACTTACAAATACGATCAAACCGATGGTCGCGACTAGCGGCAGATACTTTCTAGATAGCGCTTCGCTTCCTAGCACATCCTTGCCCATGGATACGACGCCTTCTAAATACGCTTCGAGGATATTTTGCGTTCCGCGAGGCACGAGTTGCAAATTTTTAGTTGCAAATTTTGCCACGATAAGTACGATAATCGCGACTAAAACGAGATGTCCCGCGTAATTTACCGCGTGGATAACGTGCTCGTTGTCGGTAAACAAAGAAGCGATCCAACCTGTAAACAAAAACAAATTTTCTTGCATGGATTAACCTTAGATTTATGAAATTTAACGGCAATTTTATCCAAATAAATGTTAAAAGTTTTTTAAGCTTACCTCAAATTTCGCCCAAATTTTAGCTTTTTTGTCAAATTTAGCTCAAATTTCGACATCGTTTTTTAAAATCAGCGCTTACGCGAAAAATCTATCGTAAACAAGCTTTAGTATCGTCGCGCCCACGACGGCCAAAAACACGACTCTAACAAATTTAACGTCCTTTTTCATGACCATATTTGAACCGAAATACGCGCCCAAAACCTGTCCCGCACCCATCAAAAGCCCGACCGCCCAAAGTATCTGTCCGCCCGCGATAAAAACGGCAAGAGAGACGATGTTGCTGGTAAAATTTAGGATTTTCGTATGCGCGACGGCTTTTTTCATATTTAGCCCGATGAGCGCAACCATCGCAAACGTCCAAAAACTGCCCGCTCCCGGCCCGAAAAATCCGTCGTAAAAGCCTAAAATTAGCCCGAATATCACGTAAAAAGCTCGCGCGTTCATACGGGCGGCTCTGTCCTCGTCGCCGACCTTTGGCATCAAAAGCGTATAGATGAAAATCGCTATCAAACAAAACGGGATAACAACGCGCAAAAACTCGGCGCTCAAAAACAATATAAGCACCGTGCCGACGCACGCGCCGATAAAGGTAAAAACGATACCGATAAACACTTCGCGGAAATTTATCATCCCTTTTCGAGCAAAATTTAGCGCCGCTGTGAAGCTACCGAAAGTACCCTGAAGCTTGTTCGTCGCTAGCGCCACGTGAGGCGGCACGCCCATCGCCATGATTGTGGGTAGCGCGATCAGTCCGCCGCCGCCCACGATCGCGTCTACAAAACCAGCTGCAAAGGCCGCCGCGAAAAATATCAAATACGCCGTAATGCCGAAGTCAAAGTCCATTTTCGTCCCTTTAAAAAGCAAAATCATACTACGAAAAATTTAAAAAATTTATAAAATTCGGCTGTTTGTTTTGCTGCGGTTAAAATTTAATAAAGCAGCGAGTAAATTTTGCCGAACAGGGTTAAATTTAGCGGTTTGAGTTGCGGCCCATTTTGTA
>NZ_CALINL010000281.1 GCF_938045225.1 uncultured Campylobacter sp. | reverse complement strand
CACCTTATTTTTTAATATTAAATTTATTAATTCATAATTATTATCTTTTAATAAAATATTCGAGCATTGCGATTTCATAGCTGTAAATTTTGATTTGTCAGCCAAAATCGTATTACTGTTTTTTATATCAAAAAGCTTAATCAAATGGTACTCTTTATTTTTTCCAATACCTACAATTTTAGCGACACACTTAAATGTTTCTTTGCGTATAACATAGATAAAGACAATATCACTTATCTTAAATTTACTATGGTACTGATTCCAGGATACATGCCTTAAAAAGCTTAGAGACTCTGCTTGTTGTTTATCATATGTTTTTAATAAAAAATATGACATTTTATTATTCCCCTTGATTAAAAATTTTATAAATATAATTATACCCAACAAGTATTGTCAATCAAAATAATCCAAAAATATATTAGACATTGCAAATTTTCAGCAAGTACGGCGTCAAATTTACCGCTATAGGCTCACCCTACTCGCCCAGCTTCTGCGCTAATTTTTCCCAAAGCTCGCTTAGGCCTAGGATATCGTTGTGTCCGGCATTTAGCTCGTAAATTTTATCTCCGGGCTTTAGAAATTTAAGCAGCCTGCGCGAATTATCCACGCCGATTAGCTCGTCGTGCTCGCCGTGAAATATCGTCACCGGCCCGCCAAAACCGCCGACAAACTCAAACGTAGGGATTTTGTATTTGATTAAAAATTTCGGCACGAACGGCATTTTCTCCCGCGCTAGCTCCTCTAGGCTGAAATAAGGCGCGATCAAAACTAGCCGCTTAGCGCCGTATTTTTGCGCCGCGCGAGCCGCTAGCCCGCTACCCACCGAATAGCCCAGCGCCGTAACCTCGCCTGCGTCATACTCCCGCAAAACCGCCTGCATCATCGCGTCCGCATCCGCATAAAGCTGCTCCTGCGAGCCTATCTCGCCGCCGCTTTTGCCGTAGCCTCGGTAGTCAAACAGGTAAAAATCATAGCCCAAATCCGTAAAATACCGCGCATACTTGCCCCAGCCTTGCAGATTGCCCGCATTGCCGTGGAAAAATATCGCCGCGCCGTTTTTCGCTTTTCGTTCGCCGTTTGCATCGCGTGCATCGCCGTAAATTTGCCCGCCGTCCCTACTCTGCGCTAAAAACTTAAGGCCGCTTATCCACGTGCCCTCCGCGTCTAGTCTGATCTCCTCAAACGGCTGATCAAAGCTAAAATCATAGTTTGGCTCAAGCTTGCTCGGGAAAAATATCAGCCTCTCTTGAAAAAAATAAAGTAGCGCCAAAAGCGCGATATATAGGATCAAAACTATAATGCCAAGCCGTAAAATTAAGTTCATTTTCGCCTTTCAAATTTATCTGCGCCGGATTTTCTCCGCTCAAAAAATATCCTAACCCTCTCGCCGCTCTGGCTTCCGAATTTCTCCCGCGCCGCGAGCCTGATCTCTCCAGCTAGCCGCTCGAAATAGCCGTCATCTCCAAATAGATAAATTTGCTTATAAAGCGGCAAAAGCGCGGGGAAATTTCGCCCGATAAAGGATAAAATTTTATCGCGGAAATTTGGATAGAGATTTAGCCTATCAAACCAAATTTCATCCGCCGCGTCGCCGTAGCGGGATATGATATCAAAAACGGGCGTGATCTGCGGGAAAATCGGCGCGACGAATATATAGGTTTTCACTCCCGCGGCGCGCAGTTTTTTTATCGCTGCGATCCTTGCGGCTACGGAGCTCGCGCGAGGCTCGAGCATACGGCGTAAGCTTTCGTCTACCACGCTCAAACTCACGCCTACGCGGACGTTTGACATGGTTTGCAGCAGGTCTATATCGCGCGTCACGAGGCTTGATTTGGTTAAAATTTGCAGGTTTATATCCGAGCCCGCAACCGCCTCGAGGACTTTACGCGTAGCACCAAAGCGCGCCTCGTACGAATTATAGCAGTCGGTGACCGAGCTCATAAATACGCGCTCGTCGCCGCGCAAGCCTGCAAATTTAACTAGGCTCGCCGCATCAAAATCCTTCACATTTGAGCAAAAACAATTCAATTGCAAGAAAATCCGGCTCCTCCGGCATATCGTTGGCACACTGATACATAATCACATACAGAGACAGTCAACGCCAACAACAAGCCGTTCATGGACTTCCGCAGGCGCCCATCGAGATTCCACACCGCCATCCTGGCGTGGCTGCTCGTGGCCCTCGCGTCTTCCCTGCTGTCGCCGCTGGTGCAGCGCATACCGGCCGGCGATGTTGAAACCGTCATCCTCTGTCACGGCAATGGCGGCTTCACCCGAATCGTCCTCTCGAGCGACGATTCCGATGCCCCTTCCGCCCCGCCAGCAGACGCACGCTGCTGCCCGTTCTGCCTGTCCTCCCCCATGCCGGCCCTGGCGCCGGCGCAGGCTTTTCCCTCTTCCACGGCATGGCGGCACATCCTGCATGCCGTCGCCCCTCATGGCCACACGGCCACGCTCGCCCTCCATTACGGCTCACGCGGACCCCCTGCCGCATTGATGCCTGCCTGATCGCTGCACGAAGCGATCCCCCACAGCGACGGATCCCCGTCGCGCAGTCATCCTTGCCCGCACCGGCAGCACCCAATCCGTGCGCCGGTACCTTGCCTTTCGGCAGAGCCCATCATGAGCATTCCGCGTCTTCCCATCAAACCCTTCGTCATGCCCGCGCTGCTGTTGCTGCCCGTCCTGCCAGCGCACGCCATCCAGTCCCTGGATCCCGTCACCGTGCGCCCGGCCGAACAGGAAGGGCTTCAACAAGCCCCATCTGCCGGATCGCGCCTGGGACTGTCCATCCAGAACACGCCCGCCAGCGTCGACGTGATCTCCCGCGAGCGGATCGACGCGCGCGGCGACACCACCGTCAACAAAGCCACCGCGCGCGCCACTGGCTTCAGCAGTCTGGCCCATCCGGGCAACAGCGGCAGCGACCTCTCGGTGCGAGGCTTCACCGGAAGCAGCTCCGTCATGCAGCTCTACGACGGCGTGCGTCAGTATGGAGGCCTCGGCGTCAGCTATCCCTTCCACGCCTGGGCCGTCGAACGGATCGAAGTCCTCCGGGGCCCGGCCTCCGTCATCGACGGTGATGGCGCCATTGGCGGCGTCGTCAACGTCGTCCCCCGCAAGCCACGCCAGGGCGCGATCCGCCACGAAATCCGGGCAGGCATCGGCAACCGGGGACAACGGTCGCTGGACTTCGACAGCAGCGGCTCGATCAGCGAACGCCTGGCCTACCGGCTTGACGCCAGCACCGAACGCGGTGACGGCTGGGTGGACCGCGGCAAGCACAGCAGCCAGGGACTGACCGGCGCCCTGCAATGGCAGTTCCTGCCCCGCTGGCAACTGCAGCTGAGCCACGCCGAAGGCCGCCGCAAGCCCATGCGCTACTTCGGTGTCCCGCTGATCGACGGAAAGCCCCTGGACGCCCTGCACCGCACCAACTACAACGTCCATGATGCCCGCATCACCTTCCGTGACCATTGGAGCGAACTGACGCTGCAGGGCTCCCCCAGCGACAACATCGCCGTTCGCAGCCGCCTCTATCACATCCGCAGCAATCGCCTGTGGTTCGACGCCGAGAACTACACCTGGGATGCGGCCCTCCAGCAGATCCGCCTGGCCGGCGACACCGCCATCCGCCACCACCAGAAACAGACCGGCAACACCACCGACGTGACCTTCGACAGCAAGCTGCTGGGCATGGACAACACCATCTCGGCCGGCTTCGACCTCAATCACAGCAGCCTGCAGCACGACAACAATACCTACAGCGGCAACCCGCGCTACGTGAGCCTGCTGTCTCCCGAGACAGGCTTCTTCGACAGCGATCTCCCCTTCATTCCCCGTTACCGGAACACCGCCGACCAGTACGCCCTGTTCGTCGAGGATCGGCTGGCTGTCACCGGGCAGCTGTCCCTCGTGGCCGGCCTGCGTCATGACCGCGTCCGCATCCGCCGCGACGACCTGATCACCGGAAGTCGCGCCTTCAGCCGTACCTGGAACAGCACCGGCCACCGCCTGGGCGCTGTCTATGCGCTGACCCCGACCCTGTCCGTCTACGCGCAGCACAGCCGGGCCGCCGACCCCTCCACCGCCCCGCTGATGATGAGCGCCAGCGGCGCCAAGGCCGACATGACGATCGGCCGGCAGATCGAAGTGGGCATCAAGCAGTCGCTGCCCCAGCAGCGTGGCGAATGGACCCTGGCCGCCTACAACATCACCAAGCACAACCTGCAAAGCCGTGACCCGGCCAACCCCGAGAACAGCCTCCAGGTCGGCAAGCAGAGCTCCCGCGGCATCGAAGGTACCCTGTCGCTGGCACTGTCCTCCACCCTGAGGCTGGATGCCGACGCCACCGTCCTGCGTGCCCGTTATGACGACTTCAACGACGCTGTCGATGGCGCCATCGTCTCACGCAGCGGCAACACCCCGCCCGACGTGCCCGAGCGACTGGCCAACCTGTGGCTGAGCTGGCAGATGCTCCCGCAGTGGACGCTGGCGGGCGGCGCGCGTCACGTCGGCAAGCGCCACGCCAACCGGGCCAACGACCTGACGCTGCCCGCCTTCACCACGGCGGATCTGGCCCTGAAATGGCAGCCCTCCGACGCCACCACCCTGGCGCTGCATGGGCACAACATCTTCAACCGCCACTACTACAGCACCGTCTACTACAACGAGAAACAGTGGTTCGTCGGTGAGTCGCGCCGCGTGCTGTTCACCATCGACCATCGGTTCTGACACAAGCAGACCTCGGTCATTCCCCCGGCCCCCCGGCCGGGGGCCTGC
>NZ_CALINL010000280.1 GCF_938045225.1 uncultured Campylobacter sp. | reverse complement strand
CAACTAGACGTTGATCAATGAGATAGTGGATATACTGCTCGATGATGTCGTCGGTAAAGCCCATTACTTGGTTCTGAGTGATGTATTTGCCCCATTTGATCTCTAAATTTCCAGCTTTTTCAAACATATCATAAATTTTTGCCTCAGTCTCAGGTGTGAAAAGATCAGGCCTCTCTTTGCGGACTGAATTTATCATGTTTTGAAACAAAAGCAGGTGCGTGATCTCGTCGCGTTGGATGAAGCGTATCATCTGCGCTGAGCCTAGCATCTTGCCAGCGCGAGCTAGAGCGTAGATCGCTGTAAAGCCGCTGTAAAAGTAGATGCCCTCTAAAATTTGGTTTGCAACCATCGCAAGAAGTAGCTTCTCGTCAGTCACTTCGCCTGCAAGCTCCTCATAAACGCTTGAGATGTAGTCGTTTTTCTCGCGCAATACATCGTCGTGCTTCTCCATCTCGTAGATGAGGTCGGTGTTGTCACAGATCGCCTCGACCATGACAGCGTAAGACTTGCTGTGGTTTGCCTCTTCGTAGGCTTGGCGGCTTAGCACGGCGTTGATCTCTGGTGCGGTGATGTAAGGGTTGATGTTGTCAGCTAGGTTGTTTGTCTGAAAGCTATCCATCGAGATGAGCTGGCTCCAGACTAGGTCGTACATGCGTTTTTCAGCCTCTGTGAGGTTGTAGGCATAGTCGCGTACGTCGTCCGTGGTGTCGACCTCTTTTGGAAACCAGGTATTAGCTTCCATCAGGTCCCAGAGCTTTAGCGCCCATTGGTATTTTGCCTTGGTAAAATTTAAAATGCCGTGCGGATTGCCGTTAAATACGCGGCGATCTGTCAAATTTTCGTTTGAGCTTGGGTTGTAGATTCTTTTTCGGTTCATAACTTTTTTCTTTATTCTGTAAATTTTCGGGGCTGATTTTAGCTAAAAAATTATTTAGATATCTTGAAGTAGACTATTTCATCGCGTTAAATTTGGCTTTAGGGTTGCAGCTAAAATTAAAAAACCCGCGTCAAATTCGCGGGTTAAATTTAGCGTTTTAGCTCGATTGCGCGCTGGAGCATCTCGTTGCTAGTGGTTATGCTTTTTGCGTTAGCGTCGTAGGCCTTTTGCGTGACGATGACTTCGGTTAGAGCCTGGGCTAGATCGACATTTGACTGCTCTAGCGTGCTGCTAGCTAGTTTGGCGCCGTAGATGCTTTTGCCGCCTGCGTCTTTATAGAAAAATGCCGCGCCGGAATTCGCGCTTTGCGAATAGATATTATCGCCCATTTTTGCAAGGCCTTGCTCGTTTTGGAAGTGATAGAGAGCGACTTTGCCGACGGAGCGGACTTGGCCGTTTGTAAACTGCGCCAAGATATTTCCAGAATCGTTGGTGTAATAATCCTTTAAAATACCCTCGCGTACGCCGTCTTGAGCGATCGAGATACTTTTGGCTTGAGACGTGCTAGTGACGCCTGAGTAAATTTGACCCGCAGGCACGGGAGTGCCGAAGTCTAGCTCGATTTGCGAGCCGTTATTATCTAGAGCGCTTAAAGTAGAGCTAACAAGTCTACCTTCGTGATCGAAATTTAGCTCGCCGTTAGTATTTGAGACCACTGCGCCGCTTGCGTCTTTTACGGTCGCCGCCGCATCCCAAACCGTGCCGTTAGCGCCCTGAGGTACGCGTTTTGTTAGCGTTAGCTCAAGTTTATTTTTCGTGCCGTCCGTATTTAAAAGCTCGGTTACGAATTTTTCTTGATTTGCCGCTTCTTTAGTCGTGTTTATTTTTGCAGTCAAATTTGGAGCGGTCGTTAGATCAAAATCTCTTTCAAATTTTTGACTGATGCTCCAGTTGCCGTTTTCGTCGATTGGAGCGCTAAATTCAGCCGTTTTACCGTTCGCGTCGGTTGCCGTTACGGTAACCATATCGCCTTTTCTAGGGCAGGTTATCGTATCGTCAGCCGTGACTCGCCCGCGTAAATTTATAGTTCTAGAGGGGTTATCTATGCTGCTATTATATGTAGCGTTATCGACTGGCAAAGTAACCGGCTCGGTTTTGAAAGACGAGTCGAGATTTCCTTTAAAGGTTACCTTTGAAGTCGGTTTGGTCGGTAGATACAAAAACTCAGGCAAGCGAATTTTGCCCTGGGAGCCGATGTCGCCGACGTCAAGGTCTGTGGTGTCTGATCCTAAAGTGTATGCCTGCGTGACTGCAGCCGTGCTGTTTACTCTACCGAAAGCCTCTATCGCGCCCTGGCTTGGAGCGACTTGCGTTAGCGTATTTTGCGTTCCTAGTACGTAGTTGCCTTGATTTGTTACGAGATATCTTTCTTTGTCTACGCCAAAGCTACCGGCGCGCGTGTAGTAGGTGCCCGAGCCGTTTGTCACGCCGAAGAATCCCTTGCCGCCGATCGCCATATCCAGGACGTTATCGGTTTTCATAAACGGGCCTTGCTTGTAAAAGCTAAGCGCCGTCGTCATGCCCGTAGCGCCCAGACCGACTTGGTCCTGCGTCGGGTTATTGCCCGCGGCAAAGGATGTCTGATAAAAAATACTTTTAAATTCCGGTATCGAAGCGGTAAAGCCGACGTTGTTTATGTTGGCGATGTTGTTCGCCCACACGTCCATGCTAAATCCCTGCGTTCTGACTCCGCTAACGCCGTTATATAGGCTTCTTACCATGGATTTATCCTTTTGACGGCTCGGTAAATTCTTTGACTTTGTCGATGCTGACGTATTGTCCGCCGACCTTTACCTGTGCGACGCCGTCGATAAATTTAACCCCTTCTACGAGATAGTTGCCTACGCCGCCGGTTCTGGCGCCGCCAGCGTGATCGACGTAGTTTATCTCTACCGAGTAGGTGCCTGCTTTTGCGTCGTTGCCTGCACTATCCTTGCCGTCCCACTCGAAGGTATTGGCTCCGGCGCTAGCTTGGCCGAATTCTAGCTTTCTTACGAGTTTACCGGTGCCGTCTTTGATATTTATCGTGCCGCCTTTTGCCGCGCTTTCTAAAAATCCCGCAAATTTGACGCCTGAGCCTTCTTCTTTTACGATGCCGCTATCGCCGATTTTAGCCATCTTGCCGAGCACTCCGACGGCGTACATATTTGTGCTATTTTTTAGCTGGTCGGCTAGCTTTTGCATCATTTTGTTCGTGTTTTCTTGCATTTCAAGCGAGGCTAGCTGGCTAGTTTGGGTTAGCATTTTTTCCGTATCCATCGGGCTTGTCGGGTCTTGATACTGAAGCTCGGTCAAAAGAAGTTTCATAAAAGCGTCCTTGTCTAGCTGGGCGTTTGGATTGGTGCCTGCGGCTTTTTGTAGGGCGTCCGCCGATTTTTTAGCGGCTTGGTTGTTTACCGTAAAGTTATTGGTTTCTAGTCCGTTTGACATCTTTTATCCTTTAAATTTTTATATCTCAAGCAAATTTGATTCCAAATTTACACGTATCGTGGAACGATGAGCTCTAAACGAGGCGTTGCAGGTTCGCCTTGCTCGGCGTCGTCGGAGCTAAATTTGGAGCCTTTGTAGCTCTTTTGCCCTTGCTCTTTTTTAGGCTGATTTTGATCGCTAAAGTTCATCTCAAGCTCGGTAAAGCCCATATTTACGAGGCTGTTTTTAAACTCGGCCTGATTTTGTAAAAAGAGGTTCATCGTCTGCGTATTTGAGTTGAAATTTATATGCAGATTGTTGCCGCGATTTACCATCGTGATCTCGACTTCGCCCAAATTTAGCGGATTTAGCGTGATGTTAAAGCGCATAAACGGCGATTTGTATGCCGCGACCTGCTCTTTTAAATTTGAGCTAAAGTTATCAAGCGTCTCGCGCACGGCTTGGAAATTTCTAGTTTGCGCTTTGGCGTTTGAGATTACGTCTTTTACCATCGCGTTTAGCTCGCTGTTTTCGCCGTTATCGCTTTGGGTCTCGGTTAAAATTTGCTCTTCGTCGTTTTCGCGCTCGGGGAATAGTAAATTTTGTAAATTTATCTTTTTGTAAATTACTAGCAAGATTATCTATCAAATCACTGGGCAATTCTAATATGTCAAATGCCGTTTTACCAGAAAATAATTCCTTAGGAG
>NZ_CALINL010000279.1 GCF_938045225.1 uncultured Campylobacter sp. | reverse complement strand
TAATGGCGCCAAAGCTCGCCCCAGAAAGATGTGCAAAGCGGCAAGCACGGGTATAAAAACGCTTTTAAACTGCGAATTTACGGGCTTTGAGACTCTTGAGAGCGGCGCTGTTAGGGCTCATTTTAAGGATGGGCAAATCATCGACGCCGACGTACTCTTGCTTGCTGTCGGTAGCGAGAGCATGGATCTTTTTGCGGACTACGACATCAGGCTTAGCTCCGTGCGCGGCCAGGTCACGCATATCGAGCCGGTCGTTTGGACGTCTGTGCCTTTTAGCGCTAAAGGCTACGTATGCCCGCCTACCCAAGGCGTGCAGGTGATCGGCGCGACATACGATAGAAATCTTTTTTTAGACGAGTCGCGTTCTAGTGATGATGAGAAAAATTTGGCCGACGTCGCAGAGTTTTTAGGCGACAAATTTGCAAAAAACGAGCGGCTAAATTTGAATATTGGCCGAGACGGCGACGCTGAAAATGCGGATCGCTTGGAGGGAAACAAGGGCGGCGTAAATTTAAGCAAAAGCATGGATTTGCCGGCTAAAACCGCAGATGGCCTCGCACAGACGAATAGTGCGTCAAATTTGACCGCGCCTAAAAATAACTCAAACATCGCGGCTCAAATACCGCAAAATATCCGAATAGTCGGCTCAAAAGTCGGCTACCGCAGCTATAGCGGCGACCGTTTTCCGCTCATCGGGCGGCTTTACGACGAGGATTTTTATAAAGATGCTTACAAGTCGCTGCTTTGGACTAAGGGCAAGTCTAATCCGCGTCCAAAATACGTACCAAATGTATATGTGAGCACCGCTCACGGCTCGCGCGGGCTTTGTACGGCCGTGCTTGGCGCCGAGCTCATCTGTGACCTCGTTTTTGACCGTCCGCTTTGTATAGAAAAATCGCTTTTTGACGAGCTTCACTTGGCGAGATTTCTCGTTAGGAAACTTAAAAAAGGGCTGAAGTAGGCATAAAGTTGGATTTTAAAGTCTGATTTTACGTTATTTATTTTTGCGTCAAATTCGGCATAAATTTGAGGTAGCGGCTGGTACTGATATAAAAATTTAGCCGTTCTAGTTAAAGTAGCATTAGCGCCGTTTGCAGGCGTATATCAAAAATTGTTAAGAGCAGAATAAATTTGCGCACTGCGGTGCAAAAGCATAGTATAGATAAAGCTCAAATTTAGACGAGCGTCAAAGCCAAAACGGCTAAAATAGGCGAAATCCGCCTATTTTTTACCGAAAAAGTCGCCCGCGATCCTAAAAATATCGTCCACGATCGAGCCATCTTTGTTCTGATCCAAAAACTGCGTAAGCATCGACATCATGGAGCCATTATCCGTAGAGCCTTGTAAATTTGAGGCTTTTAGCTGATTGTTTAGCATGCCCGCGATCATCGGCGCGATCATCGGTAGCAGAGTCTTGATGGAGTCTGCACTGATGCCTAGCTGCGAGCCCACGTCGCTAGCTAGAGCCCTGCTGTTTTCTTTCGAGCCCGTTAGTACGCCTAGTAGCTCGTTGCCTTCGGCGACGTTGATATTTTGCGGGGTGTTGGCCATCTCGCCAAGGTTTGAGCGGCGGATCATATCTAGGAAATTTGACGAATCGGCGTCAGATTTAAAATTCTCGTTCGCTCTTTGCATGAAAATCGGCGCGACCTTAGAAATCACGGCCTCTATGTCGTTTGTGCCCAGTCCGCTTTTTTGCGACATCGCATCTAACATACCGCCGGAGTTGCCCAAAAGTAGCTTTAGTATATCCATTTTTATCCTTTTGATTTTTTCGCGAGTTTAAAATTTGACCGCCGCTTGTTTGGGTTTAACGAGGCGGCGGCCGACAAGCCTAGCAGCGGCTTATTTGTAGTTTTTAATTGCCGCGTCTAGGATCTCTTTTGCGGCGTTTGCATCTTTAAATTCTTTAACCTTGACCCATTTGTTAGGCTCTAAAATTTTATAAGTTTCAAAGAAATTTTTGATCTTATTTAGCGTGGCCTCAGGCAGGTCTTTGTAGCTCTTGATCCCGTCAAATCTCGGATCGATCTTGGTGACTGGTACGGCTAGTAGCTTCTCGTCCATACCTGCTTCGTCCTCCATCACGAGTACGCCGATTAGGCGGCATGGGATCACGCTGCCTGCTTGCAGAGGGTATTCGTTTAGCACCAAGATATCGGCAGGATCGCCGTCTGCTGCGAGAGTGTTTGGCACGAAGCCGTAGTTTGCCGGGTAGAACATCGCCGAGTAGAGCACGCGATCGACCACGACCGCGCCGCTATCTTTGTCGATTTCGTATTTTATGTTCGAGCCGTACGGAATCTCGATCACGGCGTTGATTTTGTCCGGGTTTGAGCCTGCTTTGATTTTTGAAACGTCCATTGTTGTCCTTTAAAATTATTTAGTATAAAAATTGTTTATAGTTTGTTTTACAATCTCGTCTGCTAGATACTCAAAAACTCCATCTGCATCACCACCGAATGCACCCATTCCCATAGTTGCAGAAGCGTCGAAAGTCGCAATCATCTTGCTACTCTTGTCTAGTATCTTGATATTTACACTAGCCTTTGCTGAACCTGCGCCAGGCAACATCCACCTTGCAAACCTATTGCCTTCATCAAAAGATAAATCACTACAATCTATCCTTAAATCATCGCCAAATTTAACTCCATTTTTTTGTAGTTTTTCGATGATTATACCTTCAAGCTTTTTATTTGCCATACCTGATCCGCAGTTTGCGGCGATACTTGAATATTTACTATCGCTATAAATTTTGATATTTTCCATCTTGGAGCCACAGCCTGTCAGCACCCCCCCCCTATAGCCAAAGCCACTAATAATGATATTTTCATTAAAATCTCCTTAGATAAATTTGGAAGTTTATTGTATGATTTTTTAGTTTAAATTATACTTTACGAGGTAAAATTTAAGTAAGCTTGGTATAAAATTTGAGGCAAATTCAAGTGACTTGGGCAAACCCGAGTCAAATTTGGTTATTTCACGATCTCGACGCGTTTTACATCTATCGTTGCGTCTTTCATAAGGTCCTTATCGACCTCGCCGTAGATGCGTACTGGCGTATTTTCATCGACGGTTACACCTCTCCAGTCCTTGTGGTCGATCTCGACTTCGATGGTGTCGCCGTTTTTATCGACGAACTGGTAGTGCTCAGGGCGAAACTCGGAGACGATCTTGCCCTCAAGCACGACGCGAGTGTCATCCGGTAGCGCTAGAGCTTGTTTTGCGGTGCTTGCGCTCATGGCGCCTTTACCGACGAAGCCGCCTTGATTTGCTGCGTTTTGCGCGCTTGAGCCAGTAAATCCGCCTGCTGCAAACATCGCGCTAGCAAGAGCTGCTGATAAAACTATTTTTTTAAACATCGTGTGTCCTTTAAATTTGATGTGATTTTCGTGAAATCATAGTGCGGATTTTAATGATATTTCGTGAATTTTTTGTTAATTTGGATTTATGGAAAGCTTAAATTTAGAGCCTAGCTTGAGGCTCTAAAATAATGTTTATAGGCTATTTACGAGAGCCTTGACGTCGGCTACGATAGGCTCGATCGCACGCTCGCCATTTACGACGTGAAGTAGGCCTTTTTCTTTGTAAAATTTACGTATCGCCTCGATCGGCTCTAGATAAACCTTCATGCGGTTGTTGAAAACCTCG
The DNA here is from genome assembly GCF_938045225.1 of uncultured Campylobacter sp. Taxonomy (GTDB): domain Bacteria; phylum Campylobacterota; class Campylobacteria; order Campylobacterales; family Campylobacteraceae; genus Campylobacter_A. Next base: position 503 of record NZ_CALINL010000279.1, on the reverse strand, counting down.
TTGTTGTCGTCGGCTCCGCGTGCTCGTCCGAGTACTCTCTCGCGTGCGACGGCTTCGCTAACGTCCACTTCGATCACGCCTTTTAACGCGATCTCGTTTTGCGAGGCTAGCACCTTGTCTAGCTCGGTCATCTGCTCGACGCTACGTGGATAGCCGTCGATGATGACGTTTGATTTGTCCGAGCTTTTGATCGCCGAAACTATCGCGTTTACGACGACGTCAAGCGGGACCAGGTTGCCTTTTGAGATGAAACCGTCGATTAGCTTGCCTAGCTCTGAGCCGCTGGCAACCTCTGCGCGTAGTAGATCGCCCGTTGAGAAGTGCGCAAATTTGGCGTCCTCTTGTGCGATTAATGACGCATCGGTGGTTTTGCCAGAGCCTGGAGCGCCGATGATTAAAAATAGTTTTTTCATAAATTTTCCTTTAAACGGCTTGCCTCTTGCGCGCTTTTAAATGAGCTAGAAATTTTCTCCCTCGATGAACTATATGTTCTATCTTCGGTC
>NZ_CALINL010000278.1 GCF_938045225.1 uncultured Campylobacter sp. | reverse complement strand
ATTTAAACGCCTCGCACTACGGCGATATCGTGCTGGCAAAACTCCTGCCACTAAAGAAAAAACGCCAAAGCGCCAAGGTCGTGATGACGCTAAAACTCGCCAACGAAACAAGCGTAGTCTACACCAAACAAATAGGCTCTGTAATCCTTGGCGTAAACGTAAAAACAGCGCTTAGCTCGCCGCTAAAAGCCTCGCAAAAATCGCTAAAAATGCTGCCGCCCGGCACGCTACTAAAAATCGGCAACATAAACAACGAAATAGTCGAGGTTATCGGCAACATAAACGACCCGCTTAGCGACGAAAAAATCTCGCTCGCCGTATTTAACAAAAACGACGAATTTAACGAAGAATGCGAAGCTGAAGCGATTGCGTGGGGCGACGAGGTTGATCCTACGATGTACCCGCAAAGGGTAGATTTAAGGGAGCTAGCTTTTTGCACGATCGATCCCGTCGATGCCAAAGACTTTGACGACGCGATATATTTTGACAAGAAAAAGCGAGAAATTTACGTCGCGATCGCTGACGTGAGCGAATACGTCACGCCCTACTCCCCGATAGACGCAGAGGCTAAAACGCGCGGATTTTCTATATATTTTCCGCACAAAGCCGTGCCGATGCTACCGCGAAATTTGAGCGAAAATATCTGCTCTCTCAAGCCAAATACCGCGCGCCTTGCGTTTTGTTTCAAAATCACGCTAGACGAAAACGGCGAAGTCGTAAAAGAAGAGCTCCTAGAAGCTCTAATCGCCTCAAAAAGACGCTTTAACTACGATGAAGTCGATCAAATTTTACGCGGCGAACGCGAGGACGAGACCGGCTGGATAAAGCCTCTTTTCGCGCTCACATCGCGCCTACGCAAAAAACGCCTAAAAAACGCATTTGACTTTAGAACGCAGGAGCTTCGCATGAGCCTTGACGCAGACGGCGGGCTTGCCTCTACGAGATTTGAGACCGATACCGACTCGCACAGACTCGTCGAGGACTGCATGCTACTAGCCAACGTCGCAGCAGCAAAGCGCATCGGCAAAGGCGTTTTTAGAAATCACGGCTCGCCCGATCTGCGAAAAATACAAATTTTGCTTGAAGATCTCGGCGCTCTAGGCTTTGACTTCGTTTACGAAAGCGATATCGCAAATTTGGTTCGCAAAATCCAAGCTCAAGCCGACGCCGTAGGCAACCGCGAGGAGATCGATAAACTCATCATAAAATCGCAAAAAAAAGCTGAATACGGCGCGCAAAATTTAGGCCACTTCGGACTGGGATTTGAGCGCTACACGCACTTTACGAGCCCGATCCGCCGCTACTCCGACCTTACGTTACACCGCCTTTTAAAGGCCAAACTGCGCAACGACGAGAAATTTTTCAACTACCTGCTTTTAAATATCGAAGCAACTTGCTCAAATTTAAGCGAACTCGAGCGCGAAGCCGACAGAGTCGCGTTTGACTTTATGGATAGGAAATTTGCGCGCTGGGCAAAAGAGCGCATCGGACAGCGATTTAACGCCTATATCAGCGAAAATCAAAACGTCGCGGTCGCTAGGCTTGACGACGAGATAAAGGGCGCCAGGATATTTTTGGGCGCGTACTGCGTAAATTTGCTGCAAAAAGTCATCGTCGAAATCACGGACGCAAATATCGCAACGGCTGAAATTTTCGGCAAAGTCGTAAAGAAAATCGATGTATAGAAAAGAGCTTGAGGCTACGCTAAATGCGGCTAAATTTCCAAATTATTTTTTGCTTTACGGCGCGGACGAATACCAAATCGAGCTTTTTGCGAAGGAAATTTTAGCCAAATTTAAAGATTTTGAAATTTTGAGCCTTTACTACGACGAGTACGATTTTGACGCTGCACGAGCGCATCTTTGCGAGCCTTCGCTCTTTGGCGACAGTCCGCTTTTGCACGTAAAAAGCGACAAAAAAATCCCCGCAAAAGAGCTAAAAATCCTGATAGACGGTTGCAAAAACGGCGGCGTATTTATTTTTGAGCTTTTTGAGCCCGATGCTAAAGCCGTTTTTGATACACAAAAGGCTTTCGGGGTAAATTTTGCGAGATTTTTTAAACCCGGCTCGCCCGAAGAAGCCGTAAATTTACTCGGTAGACAAGCTGCAAAAATGAACCTAAATATTACAAAAAACGCGCTTTTTGAACTCTACCGCATACACAACGAAAATTTATATCTAGCCGCAAGCGAGCTAAACAAACTAGCCTCTCTAAATGAGCTCATAAACGAAAATATCGCAAGAAGCTTGGTTTTTTCGCTATCAAGTGTGAGTTTTGACGATTTTTTCGATAAATTTATCGCGCTAAAAGATATCAGGGCCGATTTTTTCTCCTGCGCGGACGATGGAAATTTTAATGAAATTTTGTTTATAAACTCGCTTTACCGTGCATTTTTTAGGCTCTTTAAACTACATGCGGGTATCAAAATAACAGGCAAATTCGACATCAAAGAAACGCTCGGCTATGCGCCACCACCAAACGTCGCAAATGAACTAAAAAGGCAGTGTCTGGCTGTAAATTTAAAAGCGTATAGGGAAATTTTTACCGCGCTAAATTTGGCGGAATTTGAGCTAAAAACAAACTCCGCCCTGGATAAAAAAACTTTTCTACTCTCCTGCGTGCTGGACCTACAAAATCTTATCGGCAAAAACAGCAAATATTAAGTAAAAAAAAGATAAAATCAGCTCTTGTCGAAAGACTTCCTTGCCCGTTTGCAACCGCGCAAACGAGCTTAATACCCACAAGGAGAATCAATGAAGCACTACGAGCTTTTATTCATTTTGAAGCCTACTTTGACGGAAGAAGAAGTAAGCGCAAAAGTTGATTTCGTTAAAGAAATCCTAACCAAAAACGGCGCAAATATCGCGTCTGTGCAGTCTATGGGCACTAGAAAACTAGCCTATACCGTAAAAAAATACGAGCGCGGAACTTATTTCGTCGTGTATTTCGAGGCTCCGACTCAAGCTATCGCAGAAGTTGAGCGTATCATAAGAATCACCGAAGAGATCATCAAATTCTTAACGGTCAAATTTGAAAACAAAAAAGAGATCGCCGCTTGGGAAAAGATGAGCAAGGGCATCAAACTAAACAAAAAAGAACCGAAAGTCAAAGCAGAAGAAGCTCCAGCAGCGCAAGAATAAGGACGAAAAATGTTTAATAGAGTCGTTTTAGTAGGAAATTTAACACGAGATATCGAGCTTAGATATACGACTGCGGGCGCAGCCATAGGCAACAGCGCCATCGCCGTGACGAGAAAATTTAACGTGAACGGCGAAAAACGCGAAGAAACGTGCTTTATAGACATAACATTTTTCGGAAAACAAGCGGAAATAGCAAACCAATATCTTTCCAAAGGCTCAAAGCTTCTAGTTGAGGGTCGCCTAAAATTCGACCAATGGACGGACAATAGTGGACAAAATAGAAGCAAACACACGATCAGCGTGGAAAATATGGAGATGCTAGGCGGAGGACAACAGCAAGCCGGATACAATCAAAATAGTAATCAAGGCTATCAGCAAGGCGGTTACCAAAATAACAGCTACGGCGGCGGCTATCAAGGCGGACAAAATCAACAAAATAGCTACGCTCAAGGCGGCGCGCAAAGGCAAAATTTTAATAAACCGCAGCAACAAAAGCAACAGCCAAAAGACGAATACTATGGCGATAACGTCCGAGAAATAGATATAGATGCCGACAAATACGATGACGGCGACGAAACGATACCATTTTAATTAAGGAAAAAACGATGGCTGAAAAAAGAAAATATTCACGCAAATACTGCAAATTTACAGAGGCAAAGATAGATTTTATCGACTACAAGGATACTTCGCTTTTGAAGTACTGCTTGTCAGAGAGATTTAAAATCATGCCAAGACGCCTAACTGGCACATCAAAAAGATACCAAGAGATGGTAGAAAAAGCAATCAAGAGAGCTCGCCACGCAGCTATCATACCTTACATAGTTGATCGCAAAGACGTAGTTTCAAACCCTTTTGAAGGTCTATAACTACCTTATTCGGACCCATATTTGGGTCCAACTCCTTTAGAAATATTTTAAAATATCAATACTCATGTTAATAATTTAATATATCAAACTAAATTTAAAGTTTAATTTTAAGCTTTTTGCTTAAGGATATCTTTTTTTAAGATTTAAAA
>NZ_CALINL010000277.1 GCF_938045225.1 uncultured Campylobacter sp. | reverse complement strand
CACATACCCTTATCTACTCTGGTTAGACTCTTTGAGTCGTTAAAGGAGCTTATGAATTTATCCATATTGTCTTTGCTTAGTAGATTGATGCCGTATTTTTTATCTTTGCTTATTATACTATCTAAAATTTGGCTGTTTGCACTATTATCATCGATATAGATCTCATATACATTATTTAGCGTTTGGCTATTCTTTTCATCTTTTACGTTAAGCGTCTTACTTAGTTTATCGTCCTCATATATCTTTATATCTTGTGCTTGATCTATATTTTTGTTTATGTAGTAGTATCCGTCTTTTATGTTTTTACTCTCTTCTTTGCTTTTATTTACTAAGACGTCATCGTGTCTTAGGCTAGCTTTAAATACCTTTTCTTTTATACCATGCTCAAATTCATATATGGTTACTCTATCGTCTTTAAATTTAATATATAGAGGTATCTTTATATCCACCCTCATATGAGTCTTACCGTAGTTTGTATTAAACTGAAATTTAACTTCCTTGGTATCTTTGGACTTATCGTTTTGTTGTTTGTCTTTGTTTTCTTTGTCTTTAAGAGCGGCAAAGAATATTATAGAGTGTCCTCCTTGTTTTAGTTTTGCTAGGTCGTCTTTGGTTACTACCTTTGATATTTGGATCGTTATCTCTTTGCCTTTTATTAGACCCTCTTCTTTGTTTGATTCATTATCTTGCCCTTCGCTACTTTGTTTGTCTTTTTTATTCTTTAGGGGTATGACGTCTTTAGGATTTGATTTAGATACTTCGTTATACTCTACGGTTTTTATTACCTTATATCCCCATACTACCTCTTTATACTTTTTGTTATCGTTTCCTTGCTCGTCTTTTTCTTCTTGTTTGTATATGGCTTTTAAAGTTATGTCTTCATTTGTTTTAAACGGATATTCGTTATCCGAGATAACGTTTATTATATTATTAGTTATATCCCTTAAAGAGGTTTTTCTTAGGTAGCAAAAGCTTTGATCGTTTTTATCTTTATAGCTTAGAGATATTACTGCGGTATCTGAGCGTTTATGTATATCTTTGGTAGTATGGGTTTTACTTAGGTTGTTTGAATATATTATGAGCTTGGTATCTTTTTTGTTATCCGTATCTATAGGTATATTAAACGTAGCCGTATATGAGTTTTTAAATAAGGAGTCTTGGTTTTTTACCAAAGACGAGCTTTGGTATGCCGTTTTATTAGAGCAGTTATGAAGATATACCTTATCTATATCGGTAGCTTCTCCGTTTTCGTTTTCGATGATTAGATCTTGCAGGGTAAGGGTAAAGTTTGAGCTTGAGTAAGAAGTAGGCACGGCTTCGTTTCCGTAGGCAAGAAGAAGCTTCATATCAAACATACTTGAAGCCTTATCGTCTCTAAGGGTAAAGTTGTTTTCTTTAGCGAAATTTAAAAGGGTGAAATTTAGATAGGGCGTGGTTTGATTTGAGGCTGAATTTGAGTCGTTAGAACCTGGGTTGCCGCTTTGTTTAAAGCAGCTCATCTCTATCATGCCATCTTTTAGCTTATACTCTATCTCTTCTTCATCCTTTTCATCCCTTCTAATAGATGTAAAATGCGGGTTTTTCGGTTTGGTTTTATCGTTTGAAGAATTTTCGTCTTCTTGATTGCTTGCTTCGCTTTTGTTTTCGTTATCTCCGCTATCTTCGCCTCGGTAAAGAGTTACCGTATCGCTTGAAGCGAATTTACCCGTAAAAGGATCAAGGGACTTGCTGCTTGTTTTAGCGTTTTTAAATTTTATCTCTTCGGTAGTAGAGACGCTTGGACTTTGGGCGGTATGATCGGTATTTAAGTTTTCATAGGGATTAAATATAAAATCCGTAAGTAGTAGCTCGCATAAATTTACCTTGCCGTAGTTAGCTCTGCTTGGATTTAGCTCTTTTGGATTTAGCTCGCTACAATCAAACGGGGTTTGGCTAGCTAGCACTATGGTAAAGTTGCTCTTTTTAGGTTGGAAAATCTTAATAGGAGTAGCGGTTTTAATAGGGCAAAGTATGAGTATATTTTCTTGTTTATATAGCTCTTCCTCTCTTTTTCTTAAGAGCTTGTTTATCCTTGAAGCGTTAGACCCGGCTGCTAGGGTTAGGTTTATGCAGTAGATGTTTTCTAGGCTAAAGGTTTTAGAGGTATGAGGGCTTAAGAGAGAATTTAGCTTGTCCGCAAAAGGCTTAAACAGCGCTTCTTGTTTTGAAGCGGCGGATGCGTCGCCCGGTTCTGCGCCGGATTTGCTTAAGCCCGGATCTTGTTTTTCCGAGCTTAAGTTTTTATTTAAGGAGCTATTATTTAAATTAGGCGCGACGCTACCGGCCGTATTTGGCTTTAATTTATTTATCTCGTAGGTTTTTATAAACTCTAAGCAGGTGTTTTCTTGCGCGCTTTCTTCGTCTTTTTGGTCTTTTTCGTAGTATTTTATCTTTGTTACGTTTAGATGGCTAAATACGTCTATACACTCTCTAAATCCGATATGCTCCGTACCGACCGAGGTTAAATTTGAAGCGCTAAAGCCGGTTTGGTTGCCTAAAGAAGAATATAGGTTGTTTAAATTTTCATTATATGCGTCATGCTCGAAAAGACCGAATCCGGTTGAAATCCCCTCTCTTATTTTATCGAATTTATCGTCCCTTTTTCCGTCAAAGCTTTCATAAGCTAGCCAGTACCAAGCTCTAAAACGGCTTTTAGTCTTGACGTAAGTTACCAAAGACGCATTTAGTTCTTTTTTATCGCTAAGATAAAGAAGCGCCAAAAGAGCTACGTGTTCTTTGCTAGGAGTTATTGATTGCCCGCTAGTTTGGTTAGAGGCGGCAAGCGCGACTTCTCCTAATTTTTCAAGAGGAGAACCGCTTAGCTTTTTATTTATCTCCTGGACGAGGGGTTTTAGCTTTTGTTCAAGGATAAAGCATTTTTGATCCTCGGAGGTAAACTTAAACTCCGGCAAAGAGTTTTTGGTTTCAGCGGTATTGGGATTCGAGCTTGACGTCTGTTGATTGGCCTGAGATTTTGAAGCCTTTTTTGAGTCCTCTGCGGCTTTATTTATATTTTCATAAAGCAAGGCGGCGTTTTCCGATCCAGATTTTGTTTCGTCCGGCTTAAAGTCTGCTATGGCTTTTTTTACCGCATCGATAAGCTCTTTGTTTTTCTCTTTACCGTAAATTTGATCGCATATCGTATCGATATCGTCTTTTAGACTAAAGCCGTAGCCTATAAACGGTTTGTCCTTTAGAAAAAAGATGTTATTCGTATCAACAGGGTCTTCGTATCGTAGTTTTATAAGCTCTATTAAATCTTCTTTGAAATTCGTATGGTTTCTAGGAGTTATAGGCACGAAGCATCCCTTATTGCTTTTTAGCGTATTTTATCGCAAACCTAAAGAATATTCAATAATGCGCCTTAAAATAGTATTAGTTAAGGCGATATATACGGTAAAATAAACAACCTATACAATGGGGAATTTTGTGGGGTAGGCCGTATAGCCATTTTAATTACTAATCTTGGCTTTAAAAACGTATCCGAATATAAGCTAGA
>NZ_CALINL010000276.1 GCF_938045225.1 uncultured Campylobacter sp. | reverse complement strand
AAATCAAATCATAAAAACAACGCTTAAATTTCTATACAAAAAGTCAAATTTAAACAAAAATCAGCAAAAAATACGCGAGTTTTTGTTTATATTTGATGAAGTTTCGACGTGTGAGGATTATAAAAATTTCTTTGCAAAGCTCATCATAAACCGCCAAGTAAAGTACTACGAGCAAACACTCTTGTGGTGCAAGATTTTTCTTTTGGGTGACACTTTCACCCCGCACAAGGGCGATGATCTGGCCCTTGCATTGCTTTTTGACATGAACGCGCTTTTTGAAAGCTATGTTGGAAATTTTATAAAGAAAAAGCTTCCCGGCACCATATTGCAACACCAGGAAAAATATCTTATTGAAAAACCAAGAGAATTCAGGTTAAAACCAGATATATTCTTAGAAGGCAAATTTATAGCCGACACAAAGTGGAAAATCATCAGGCAAGATATTAACGAAAGCGAGAAAAAGTATAAAATCTCACAAGCCGACCTATATCAACTCTATGCCTACGGCAAAAAATACGAGTGTAGCGAGCTTTATCTTATTTACCCAAAGATAGACGGCGCAAAACAAGAGTCTATGAATTTTAAATACGACGATAAAATGCAGCTTGAAATTTTATACTTTGATTTAGAAAATGATAAGCTAATCCCATCAAACCGACTGAGTACGATTCTTTAAATTAGGGGAAAAACTTATTTTATTCCTTGTTTTTCGCATTATATTAATCTAGCCGGCTAGTTGTTAAAATATCCTCTCTTTAACCCAGGGATTAAGCAGAAGCTTTAAATTAATATGAGCCAAAAACTTACACACGCCCTTTATTTGTAAAATACGCCATTGTATATATTTTCTTAAAAATTTTTTGACACAAATTTGTATATCTCTTAAAAGGAGCAATAATGCTTTACGACTACGACAAACTACATAAGCTGGATGAGGGGAGGATAATGTATGCTAGCTATGTCCTTGATGACAATATTCCTATACGGGAGTTGATTAAAGAGATAGGAAAAACCATAGACAAAGACGAATTCGATACGATCGTAAAAACTTGTCCAAAATACACAACAAGACGAAATCATAATCTTTTTACATACGACGATATCGCCACAAAACTAGCAAAAGAAGAAAACCTAACTTTAGCCAAAAAAGTTCTTTTGATGTTTGAAAAGCGTTGTAAAATAGGCGGAGCAGACTATGCGTATCTGGCCCAAAGAGTTTATAAAATCACAAATGATATAAGATGGTGCAAAAGACTGTTTTTAAAGGCAAAAATGCATGCCGAATATGAGATTTGTTATATCAATATGCTAAATTTTATAAAATTAAAAATCATAAGCCAAAATACGGCAATAAGATTTTTAAACGAAATTCTAACTACGACTAATTTTGACGCCAACTTTTATTGTTATTTTGGTTTGGAAATTTTAAGTTTAAAAATCAAAGATGCTTATGCTATAGCAAAAAGGTTTTATAACAGAGCGCTAAAAAATAATAAATCTTTATATACAAGACACATAAAAGGCGGACTAAAACACCGCCTAGTGGATAGACCGCTTGCATGCGCTTTGCTTGATCAAAATATAATAAATAAAGACTGCATATGGGATCTTATGGCCATAGCCAAGATTTGTCATAAAAATGAAAATATAGGCAAAAAAGCCGTAAAAAAGGCTATCGGACTAGTTAAAAATACGGATGATTTTGTTAAGATCGCTCCCATGGCAAAGAAATTTCTAGGAAAAAAGAAGACGATAAGGTTTTTAAAGCAAGGTTATTTTTTAGATGAAACGCCTTTAGGCGACAATGTAAATTATAGCTGCGAATCTGTTATAAAAAACGGTAAAGCCACGATATACTATAAAGCTTCTCACATAAACACCGAAAAAGTCAATATTTTAGAATGGATGATAAAACTAGGAAAGAGATCTTGGGCTAAAAGACGGCTAGATGAAATGGTAGTCAAAAAAGACATACTAAAGGGTACTAATATATACTCCTTGGCCGGAGCTATGGCTAAAGTTTGCGTAAGGTATTTTAATGATACTAAAAGTGCCGAAGATATCTTTAAAAAAGTAGCGCAAAATATAAACGACCCTATTGATTTAAATTTATTAACGTCTGAAATTTCTAGCACTATAGGGATTAAACATTGGCTTAGAACGCATTGCGACAGACTTGAGCAGGTAGCCAAAAGCGCTGATGAGTTTACCGAGTTGGCCGAGTATATGACGAACTATTTCTTGGATTTTAAAGCGGCGCAGAGACTTCATCTAAAATCGATAAAGACCTTAGAGTATACGGCGGTTAGTTACAATTACCACGATCTTTATATGCTTATGGAACAATTTTGTAAAAATGCATCTACCGGTATTTTGCGTATGGCTTGTCAAAGTATCCAAAAATCAGGCTGTGAGCATTGGGGACTTTTAGCTAACTACTATGCAAAAGCAAATGATAAAGTATCGGCAAAATCTTGTTTTTTAAAAGAACTAAATAGCGCCAAAAGTTATGAAGAGATCCTAGGTATAGCAGAGGATATCTATGGTTATTTAAAAGACAGCGAGTGGGTAGCAAAAATAGTACTCGATGACAAGTTTTTAGCTTTGCCAGATAGAGTAGCTGAAACCGTCGAAACACAAAGCAGATAAGGGCCACTTACCCCCTACCCTACTCACTAGCAAATTCAAGACATATCTTTCACGTAATCATAAAATTTCCTAACGATCCTTGGATGTTTAATCTTTTTTATAGCCTGGGCTTCTATTTGTCTTACGCGCTCCCTAGTCACTCCGCCTAGCACTAGTCCGGTTTCTTCTAGAGTATACGGTCCGCCCGCTCCGGTGTTTCCGCCTTTTAGGCCTGCTAGCCTAGATGCCTCATGGATAGCTTTAGCTTGCAAAGAGTTTATAATACCCGTTAAATCGCTCTTGATGTTTCTTAGCTTAAACGCATCTTCCGTAGAAACATCGTCAGCATTCATCATAAATTTGACCTTTTCTCGTAGTTCCTCGGCGACTTCAAGCATTTCTTTTATTTGGGCTAAAATTTGCATATTATCTCCTTTTGTAGATTGCGACTAGTATAGGTTGATTTATAAAGATATTTTACCGAGCAAAAAGGACATATTTACGTCCAAACTGATATAATCAAGCTAAAAAGGCAAAACCGTGAATACGAATATTCATAAATCTAGCCAAGAGCTTGATCTCGTGAGGCATTACGCCAAGGCCTGGACGCTTTTACAAAGATACGACGATAAAACCCTAGGTATATATACAGATATTACGGGCGAAAATTTTACTCTAGGCTACAATGAAGCCATACTAGCTATCGATGAACTAAAAGAAGCGCTGATCCAAAAGGGCGCAGCATCGCAAATTTTCGCAACGCAAAAGGCGGGAGAATTTGAAGGGATACTAAAAAATATCTATCAGACCTTCGGCGGTTGCGAGCTACTACCCACAGCGCAAGAAAAGGCGGCAAATTTGATCTACTACATCATCAAAGACCACCCGTTTAACGACGGCAATAAACGAATCGGAGCCTTTATGTTTATTTTATTTCTATCAAAAAGCGAGCTTCTTTATAAAAACAACGGCGAACCAAAAATCAGCAATAACACGCTTGCCGCTCTTGCACTACTTATAGCCCAGAGCGATCCGAATCAAAAAGAGATGATAGTAAATTTAACAACGAATTTACTAAGCGACTAAAGCAAAATACAGCGACCGCCCTACCCTCCTCCCCTACCGCCTCTGCAAAACCTGCATGGCTAAAAGCGAAAGCTTAGGAGAAGCAAAGATATTTCATATCTCAGATACATATATCTAAAACTCCCTTTTTTAGGGATTTGATTCTCGGACTTTTATAAAATTCAAAAAGCCCTATTTTAGGGACTTTTATATTTTACTAAGCTTCAAAAAGTTCGAAAACCTCAAATTTAATACTTCTAAAAAATAGATTCTCGGACTTTTAAAATTTAGTCTGTTTAAAAGTGCCTATTATAGGGCATTTAAATTTAACGAATTTAGCAAAAGTTCGAAAATCTACTAAAATTTCATTTTTGAAAATAGATTCTCGGACTTTTGATATCTTGCAAACTACCTAAAATTCATTATCTTAAGCATAAATTTAGTAAAACGCTAGGAATTTGAAATTAAAATTTGGCTAGATTCTCGGACTTTTTAGCTATATATGATATAATGGCGTTTCTCAATAGTTCTTTAAAAACTCATTGTTAATCTTAATGCGTTTTTTAGGCTATTTGATTCAAATTTCCCCGATCTAGGGGATTGAAACATTATTATGTAGAAGTTAAATACGAAGAAGCCATAGCCAAGAAAATCATAGTTGAGTTTTAAGGAGTAGTAAAATTAACAGACGCATTGATAAAGTTTGAAGCTTTATGAAAATTATTGCCCATTCTCAGAAATTAAAACTCGGCTGGCGTAAGCTGGCTACTAATATACTATGAATTTAATAGTATAATAATATTGTTTTACTTAGGTAAAAATATTCGTCCGTGAAGTATTTTATGACAGCCTGAGCTTTGCAAGTCTGTTAGTCAAAGGCTGAAAACTTATGCCAAAGGAGGTTGTGATTTTTGCTGCAAAGATTTAAACTGAAAAATATAGGCGGTATTGTTTTTTAAAATATATCAATACCGCCTATATTAACAAGCGGGTATATTTTAATCAATAATTAATTTTTATTATCCAGTGCAGATGGATGATGCTAGACTATAAAAA
>NZ_CALINL010000275.1 GCF_938045225.1 uncultured Campylobacter sp. | reverse complement strand
TTTCCACGTCTTTTACGAGGGTGATTTTCTCCTCGCTCTCTACTTTGTTTACGTAGACATACTCTATATGATAAATTTGCTCGCTAGAAAATCTAAAAAAACTTGGTTTTTGTTTAAAAACTCGCGGCGCGAAAACGTATGTATTGTATAGGCAGAATAATAAAAAAGATGCAGGCAAAGCAATAAGATAAATGCGGTATAAAAGCCCATAGTCGCTAAAAGCAAATACAAAAACGATAATCGAGTAAAGAATAATATAATATCCCATCAAAAACAGCGCGCCGTAGTCGTTTATGATTATCGGATTTTCGTCGTAGTTCCTCAAATTTTCTCCAAATTTCGCTTCACGCAGTTAAATTTAAAATGGATAACAAAAGGCGAGAGAGCCAAATTTAGCTCGGCAAATTTAGACCGGCTCGCCGTAAAACCGAAGCGAATTTAAGCGACCGCCGTCAAGCCAAAGCCGCTTAAATTTGAGTAAAAAGCAAAATTTGACGCACCGCCGAATTTAGCCGCGAGTTTAAATTTACCCGAAACAAATCCAATTTCGCGCGGCGCACCCCTTTAAATTTACCCGATTTTACCCGTTTTTCCTAGCAAATTCTTTCATAAACTCAGCCAAAGTCCGCACATTTTCGATACTCACGGCGTTATATATCGAGGCTCTGATGCCGCCTACGTGACGGTGTCCTTTTAGTCCCAGCATGCCCGCACTTTCGGACTCGGAGATAAAGGCCGCCTCCAGCTCGCGGTTTGCGATGGTAAAGCTAACGTTCATCAGCGAGCGGCTATCTTTTTGCGCGTGACCTTTGTAAAAGCCGCCCGAACCGTCGATCGCGCCGTAAAGCAGCGCCGCCTTTTGCTCGTTGATCCGGTTTATCGCCGCTAGACCGCCCTGCTCTTGCACCCAGCCCAGCGTCAAATTTAGTAGATAGATACCAAAGGTCGGCGGCGTGTTGTATAGCGACGCGGCGCTAGCGTGCGTATCGTAGCGAAGCATCGTTGGGGTGCGCTCCATGCAGGCTCGCTCCAGCATATCTTTGCGGATGATGACGACGGTTACGCCGCTTGGGCCGGCATTTTTCTGCGCGCCGCCGTATAGCAGCCCCACGTCCGTGAAATCAACCGGCCTCGAGAAAAAATCGCTCGACGCATCGACTACTAGCGGAGCCTTTGAGCTAGGCAGCTCGCGGTACTGCGTGCCGTAGATGGTGTTATTAGTGCAGACGTAGCCGTATGCGGCGGCGTCGTCAAATTTGACCTCAGGGATGCGGTCGTAGGAGGTCTCTTTGCTACTAGCGACCACTTCGTAAGCGATGCCCACGTTTGCGGCCTCTTTGATCGCCTTACTCGTCCAGACGCCCGTGTCTGCGTACTGCGCGACGCCTTTGGCGGCTAAATTTAGCGGTATCATCGCAAACTGCAAATGCGCGCCGCCTTGCAAAAATAGTACATCAAACTCCTCGCCGATACCGTATAGCTCGCGCGCCTTGGCCATCGCGCCGTAGTGCACCTCTTCAAAAATCTTGCTTCGGTGGCTGATTTCCATTATCGAAAAGCCCTTGCCCTGATAGTCGGTGAGCTCACTTTGAGCGCGTTCCAGCACGCTAAGAGGCAGAGCCGAAGGGCCCGCGCTAAAATTTAGCTTTCTATTCATCCAAACTCCTTTCAAATTTGAGCTGATTTTAGCGTGATTTGCGTTAAAAAATCATTTTGCGTCGCAAGGGAGGCGGCAAAAGCTCGCAAATTTTACACTTTAAGCTACCTTTTGATACAATTTTTCATATTAAGGAGCGAAATTTGATAGAGATCGAGCGTAAATTTATCCTGCGTAACGCCGCCATCATAAACGAGCTAAAAGCCCGCGACATCGACGTCCAGCAAAAAGATGTGACGCAAATTTACGTCAAAATCACTCCGCTTGAGGAGATTAGATTTCGCGAGGCTTCTGGCGTTTTTACGATCACGCAAAAATCAGGCGTCGGTCTAGCGCGCGAGGAAAATGAGAGCGAAGCGGACGCCAAAAGCTTTAAAAAAGCCCTAAAAAACGCAGTCGCCGCTCCGATAAGAAAGACGAGATTTTTATTTCGACTTGATGGCATTGCTTGCAACGTCGATATTTTTCACGGTGCTTTAGAGGGGCTTGTTACTTTCGAGGCCGAGTTTGCAAGCGAGCGCGAAGCCGCGGAGTTTAGCCTGCCTGAGTTTATCGCCGCGCACATAGATAGCGAGGTCACGGAGGATGAGCGCTATAAAAATAAAAATTTATCGCTTTTTGGCTTGCCGCAGGGCAAATTTGACGCGCAAAAAAGCATTGAAATTTTACAAAACGGCCCTGAGCTAGAGCTAAATTTACCAAGCTACATCGGCGCGATGGACGCGATGCGGACGGTGTTTTTTCAGATTTTTACGCTGCTTCATAAACACTTAAGCGAGTACACGAGCTCTAGCGACGCCGAGGCGCTGCACCAGATCCGCGTAAATCTACGCAAAACGCGCTCGCTACTTAAAATTTTCACTCCCGTTTTCGACCGAAAAACGGCTTGCTATTTTCTGCTAAATTTTAAAAAACTAGCCGAGCTAACTAATCAAAAGCGCAATATAGACGTATTTTGCAAGTTTTTGCAAAAGCAAAAAGGCTTTGAAACGCTAGCTAGCGAGCTAGAAAATTTAAGCAAAACCCTAGCCAAAAGCGTCCAAGCCGAGCTACAAAGCGATGAAGCGAACGAAATTTTGCGCGACTGGGAGGTATTTTTACGCGAGGGAAGCGACTTTTTTAAAGGCGAGCTAGGAGACGCGCCGATAAAAAAACTCGCCGCAAAGTCCATGCGAGCTCAAATTTTACGCCTCAAAAAATCTCTCTCAAATTTGAGCGAAACAACCGAAAACACGCAGTTTCACAAGTGCCGCATCGAGATAAAAAGACTAAGGTATCTAAGCGAGATTTTTGGTGGCGGTTTTGATTTTGCTGCAGCTAAAAAATGCTTTAAAAAGAGCAAAATTTTACAAGAAACCTTTGGCTCGCTACAAGACGCCGACATCTGGCTAGGCCTGCTCGCGCACGTAAAAAGCGGCGCCGAGCAAAAGCGAATAGACAAACTCCAAGCTAAAATTTACAAAAAAATCTACGAGCTGCGAAGCGAAATTTTAGACTCAAAGCCTAAAATTTTAAAAAGCCTCACAAAGCTTTCGCGCGGCTTAAAAATCTACTATATCTAAAAGAGAAAAAAATGGAAAAACAAGAAAAAATAGTTCAGATGTTTAACGACATCGCGCCCACCTACGATCTAGCCAACCGCGTGCTGAGCATGGGTGCGGACGTGAGCTGGCGCAAGATCGCGTGCAAAACGGTTCTGTCAAATTTCAAAGACTCAAGCGTAAATATCGTCGACGTCGCATGCGGCACGGGCGATATGATGGGCTTTTGGCAAAAGATGGCGGGCGAATTTAACGCAAAAATCGAAAATCTAATCGGCGTCGATCCCTCAAGCGGCATGCTCGCGGTCGCTAAACAAAAATTTCCCGAGTTTAAATTTATCGAGGCGCTAGCGACGCAAACAACGCTTGATAGCGGCTCGGTGGACGTGCTAAGTATCAGCTACGGCATAAGAAACGTGGTCGAGCGCGAGGCCGCGCTAAGAGAGTTTAACAGAGTGCTAAAAACGGGCGGATACGTCGTGGTGCTTGAGTTTACCAAACGTAAAAAAAGCGGGATTCTCACGGGTGCTCGCGACTTTTATCTAGGTAAAATTTTGCCTAAAATCGGCGGCTTTATCTCCAAAAATCAGGAAGCCTACGAGTATCTGCCAAGCTCGATCGAGGGGTTTTTAGACGCGAAAAGCTTTGCGGACGAACTTGCTAGCGCGGGCTTTGATATGCGCCTTTGTAAGAGCTTTTCGATGGATATTTCTACCCTTTTCATCGCGCAAAAGGCCCGTGAGTGCTAAGCGTCAGCGAGCTAAACGAGCAGGCTAAAACGCTGCTTGAGACGACGTTTTCGTACGTCGAGGTAGAGGGCGAGATCTCGCGGCTAGTGAGGCACGGCTCGGGACACTGGTATTTCACGCTAAAAGACGAAAAGGCCGCGATCTCGGCGGTCATTTATAAATTTAACGCCGCTAAGCTCAAATTTGACGTAGCAGATGGCATGAAAGTCGCTCTCTACGGCAAAATTTCGCTCTACTCGCCAAGCGGCAGCTATCAGTTTATCGCGACTCTCATACGCCCCAGCGGCGAGGGCGAGCTCGAGCTTGCGTTTAAACAGCTAAAAGCACGGCTTGAGAGCGAAGGGCTTTTTGATATCTCGCGCAAAAAACCGCTACCAAAATTTCCGCGCAAGATCGCGCTCGTAACATCAAAAACATCAGCCGCGTTGCAAGATATGCTGCGTATCGCGCACGGACGCTGGGCGCTGGCGGAAATCATAATTTTTGATTCGCTAACGCAAGGCGAAACCGCGCCCGCCTCGCTCATACGCGCACTAAAAAGAGCCGACGCAAGCGGCGCTGACGCGATCGTGTTGGCGCGAGGAGGCGGCAGCAGAGAGGATCTATGGTGCTTTAACGACGAAAATCTAGCCCGCGAGATCTACGCCGCGCGCACGCCCGTGATCTCAGCCGTCGGACACGAGATTGACTACGTGATCAGCGACTTTGCGGCAGACTTTCGCGCTCCGACTCCAAGCGCGGCGATGGCTACGCTACTGCCCGATATGGGCGAGCTAATGCAAAGCATAGATAGGCTAAGCGAGGCGACGGACGCGGCTTTTATGCGCGTTTGGGAGCGTAAATTTAACGCTCTGGCGATGATGAGAGCGAGATTTTCTCAAGCAAGCCTCACGCAAAAAATCGCTCGCAAGGAGCAAATTTTGCTAAATTTACGGCAGGCTTTAGACGCCGCCGCACAAACCAAACTGCTCAAATTTGAAAACGCGCTCAAGCTCGCTCGCGCCGCATACGAGCAGCAGGAGTCCTTTTTCGCGCAGATTTCAAATTTCGTCCGAGTACAAAAGGACGGCAAAACCGTAAATCTAAGCGAGCTAAAACCCGGCGACCGCATCGCTCTAAGCTCGGTAAACGCAAGCAAAGAGGCGGAAATTTTGTAAGCGACTCCGCGCGCTTGCGGATTTGCTTTGGATCAAATTCGACTTTCGCGAAACGACGATTTTGATAAATTAGACTTGTCGGCGCCGATTTTAAATTTTACTTAGCGGCAAATTCGGCGTTATTTCAAGCTAAATTTTAATTTTAACGCGCGACGCCTCGGGCAAATTTGACACGGGCCAAATTTGAGTTAAATTTAAGCGCAAAGCACATCAAATTTGACAGCGATTTACGGCTTATGACGCGGTTTGATTTATTTTGCGCTATCGTTATAAATCGTAAACTCGGCGCAATAATAGTTATTAAAAATAAATTTAAGGAGCAATGTAATGAATAAGGTTTTTAACCCCAACAACATTTTCGCTTTTCCTCTTAAAGCGCATGATTTGCAGAACGTTTTCTTTTGCAAGGAGCTGTTAAAAGAACGATTTTTTTGTATTTCCGAGGACTACGAGAGTGGTTTTTACAGATCCCCAAACGCACTGCGGGAAACTTACCATATAGTCTTAGAAGAAGATGTTATGGACTATATAAAAAAGCTGGACAAGCATATTTACGAATGCATTTTATTTAACTTTTTATATAAAATAAGAGACGAGCTTGAGACACTAAGCTTTGATGGATTTAATAAAATTTTAACCGATGAGGAGATAAAAAAAGAGTTTAAAAATTTCGGCGTATCCTTTGATAAAGACGATTTTAACGAAGATGACTTTGCCGACAAAAAAGCCGAATTTATGCAAATCGCCGAGGATTTTTATAAAAATGAAAATTTACGCAAATTTATCGAATTTTGCGCCGATACGAGCGATATACTCGCCGTTTGCAAAAAACAAAACATAAGAGCTTACGATTACGCATCCATAATAGCATTGGCGATAATCGGCTTTGAGGATTTATATTTGAAGCAAAAAAAATATGAAAAAATCGTAAATTTCTATGGTGAAAAAATTCTTAACGAATTTAACGGCTGGGACGAATTTATCGCCGGCTTTATGCTTGGAGAGCTATACAAAAACAGCTTTGAGAAAAAAGAGAACGACGAAGACGACGATGACGACTATGAAATAATAAGCAATCTTAGGCTCACTTATAACGCCCTAACGCTTCCTTACGATATATTTCAAATGAGCGGCATCTGGGAGAACAGCGTAGAGAATGCGAAAGAAAAGCTGGTTCCTATTCTAGAAAAGCGCCTAGGCAAAAATGAAACCAGCGAGCAAAACGAGCTTTATGAGAAAAAGAGAAAATATTACGAAGGAGAGTGCGCCAAACTCGGCTTAAATACTCAGGATTTTACGCAAATTCTAAATATTTTTTATGAGGAGTTTTACGCTCCGTTTAGAAATTTAGAGACCGATTATCTGTTTAGCGAAACCGAAAAAGACATCGTAACGCCGTTTACTACGCTTCAAGGCGACGATACTTTATATAAAGATTCGTCAAGCGGCATATTATTCGAAATATTTTACGCTTGCGTTTCGCATTTTAACGAGGCCAAACGCAATAGCCATTATAGCTTATTTGGGGCGGCGAATAAATTTTTAAAACGGCACAAGCTCGAACTAAAAAGAAACGAACTACCGATAGAGTTGCCGCTTATCATCTTTAAAAACGCCCTAATTACGACAAAAGCCGTTTATTTTCAAAACGGGTTTTTAAAAGTAAAAAGGATAGCTTGGGCGGACGTTAAATTTTCGGCAAAAGTTTTTACGTTTGAGGATATCGAATATCGCTTTAGTAGCGAAGATGTTTTTGTTCTATCGCTAAAATTTTCTGATTTTATAACCGAGAACTTGAATCTTAGAAAAGAGGTCATAGAAGAGCTTGGGTATGAAGTAAAGGCCCTTGAGCTAGCTTTTAACAATCTAAAAAAGCGTTTTAGCTAACGCAAAGATTAGCCATGCAAAGATTTTACGGACGGGCGATTGCGGTACCTATTTTTAAGCATAAAACAGATAAGATAATAACGCAAATCAAAATTTAAAGGAGCGATATGAAAACGAACGTAAAATTTTTACTAGCCGCGTGCGCCGCGATGCTGATAACCGGCTGCGCAACGGAGAGATCGCGCGTGGTTGAAACGCCAAAAGTCCAAACCCTAAACACCAACTATCAAGGACAAAAGATCGCCGTCTCGATCGGCCGCTTTAGCAACCAGTCCTCATACCAAAACGGCGTATTTTCAGACGGCGAGGACAGACTAGGTAACCAAGCCCAAACCATCCTCATCTCAAATTTACAACAAAGCGGACGCTTTTCGGTGCTTGACCGCAGCAACATGCGCGCCATCAAAGAAGAAAGCGCGCTAAACAAAGAGGCGCAAAACATCAAGGGCGCAAGATACGTCATCACGGGCGACGTGACGGAGTTTGGCCGTAAAACAACTGGCGATCACCAGCTTTTCGGGATACTTGGCAAAGGCAAAACCCAAACCGCCTACGCGAAGGTAAATCTTAACGTCGTGGACGTGAAAAACTCCGAGGTGATCTATTCCACTCAGGGTGCCGGCGAGTATGAACTATCAAATCGCGAGGTGCTGGGCTTTGGCGGAAGCGCGGGATATGATTCGACGCTAAACGGCAAGGTGCTAAGCCTAGCCATCATCGAGGCCGTAAATAACCTAACGCGCGGGCTTGAAAGCGGCGCTTTTAACGCGAAATAAGGATAAATTTTGCGCTTTAAAACTCTAGCAAATTTCGCGCTCGCCTCCGCCGCCGCCATGCTACTCTCGGGCTGCGCGGACGACTCGCCTAGGCAGCTATACTACTGGGATGGCGCCTACACGAGCTCGGTCTACGAGTATCTAAGTGAAGAGGGCGACGCGGGCGCGCAGATCGCCGCACTCGAGGAAAGCCTGCAAAAAGCCTATCAAAGAGCTGCCAAAGCTCCGCCCGGACTGCACGCGCATCTAGGCCTGCTCTATCTTTCGCAAGGAAACGGGGCGAAATTTAAAGCCTACGTCGAAAAAGAAGCCGAGCTTTACCCCGAGTCGCGCGAATACGCGATGTTTTTGCTAAATCAAAATAGCAAAACTAAGGGCGCGGCAGGCAAAACTGAGGCAAATTTAGGCGAGCAGACGAAGGAAAAAGCAGGCGCGAGCGAGCCGAATTTAAGCGACAAAGGCTCAAATTTAGGCGAGCAAACTAGCAAGCAAAATTTGAAAAACAAGCAAGCAAAACCAGCCAAAACGAGCAAGAGCGCAAAAGGAAGCCAAAATGAAAAATAAAATAAAATCGGCGCTTCTTGGCGCGTTTGCGGTGCTGTTTCTGGGCGCGTGCGCAGGCTCGCAGCCCGAGGTTTACGACTATTCGGCGTTTTTACAGACCAAGCCTCGCTCGATCGTCGTCGTGATGCCCACCAGCGACTCAGCCGAGATAAAGGCCTCCGCGGCGGTGCTGGCAAACGCGCTCTATCCGCTTAGCGAGGCTGGGTATTACGTATTTTCGCCCGCGCTCGTAAACGAGACCTTTAAAAACAACGGCATCTACGACGCCGCAGAGATCGCGCAGATCTCTGCGCACAAGCTAAAGCAGATATTTGGCGCCGATGCCGCGCTCTACCTCAACGTCGCGGACTACGGCACCTCGTACATGCTGATTAACAGCGTAACGCGCGTGAGCGTAGCGGCGACTCTAGTGGATCTAAACACTGGCGCCGTACTCTGGCAAAAAAGCGCCACCGCTGCAAACGACTCGGGCGGAGGCGGAGGCGATCTCATCGGTATGCTAGTCTCCGCGCTAGTTAAACAGATCGCCGACTCGGTCTCGGACGCGAGCTTTGATCTCTCGGCACGCGCGGACGCGATCTTGTTTAGCACCGATTGCCGAGACTGCTTGCTTTACGGCCCGTATTCGCCGCGATATAGCCAGGATAGGCAGCTTGGCGGCGGCAAATAAATTTGAAAAAAGGACGAAAATGAAACTAGCCGAGGCGCTGATACTGCGCGCCGATATACAAAAACGCATCGAGCAGCTAAAATCAAGGCTCGCGGATAACGCGAAGGTGCAAGAGGGCGATAAGCCCAGCGAAGAGCCAAAGGCGCTGCTAGCCGAGCTAGACGCGCTCACAAGCGAGCTTGAGCGGCTAATCGTTCGGATAAATTTAACCAACTGCACCGCAAAGGCAGACGGCAAGAGTCTAACCGAGCTAATCGCCAAACGCGATGTACTCACGCTAAAAGCGGGAGCGCTGCGAACATTCGCGCAAGCTTCCGCGCAAAAAGTGGAGATTTATTCGCGCAGCGAGATTAAAATTTTAAGCACGGTCGACGTCGCGGCGCTGCAAAAGCAGGTGGACGAGCTAGCAAAACAGATCAGACAGCTTGACACGACGCTGCAAGGTGCGAACTGGCAGACTGAGCTGATCGACTAAAGCGTCAAATTTAGCGGCGAAATTTGAAAGAATTTTGCGAAAATTAAAATTTCGGGTAAGTATCGCAAGAGGCGAGCATGAAAACCTTCCCTACAACGGAACTATAGCGCTCGCGGAAACGGGCGCACCCCTTTTACGATTTATTTTCAGTAAATTTATAAGGGCAACGTAAATGTGCAATGTAACTACCTAATGCTGATCTAGTGATACCCAGGGCGGGAACGGGGAAATTTGAAACGAAATTTTGATTTTTGAGGCGCGGCTTGCGGGCTTGCAGTAAAATTTGGCGGCGGATTTGGGCGGATTTGACGCTCAAATTTTACGCTAAATTTAGGCGCGCTAGCTATTTCGCATTTTGACCCGTCTGGCGTCAAATTTTACAACAATCATAAAATTTGGCCAAATTTAAAGGATGAAATTTGAAATTTAAACCCTCGCGCTAGCGATCGCGTTTTTCTTTGCAACGAGCGTAAATGCGGAGCTTGCGACAGAAGCGAATTCCATAAATTTTAAAGAAACGAGCGGCGCGGAACAAAATCTCGCGGACGCAAAAGACGCCAAATTTAAAGACGCGCATTTTAAAGATACGGATACCGCGGCGCACGGCGCAAGCTCAAACTCATCTCAAAAAGCAACTCTCATTGACGAAGCGAAAAATTTTTCCCGCGTGGATGAGCTGCTGTTTCGCAGCGCGCAGCTTGATGGAAGCTACGCCGCGAAGCTACACGAACTAGGCATCAAAAGCATCGTAAATCTGCGCCATTTTAGCAGAGGCGGCGATAAAAGGGCGTTTGGGGATCAATTTTGGCTTGCAAACAAGCCGCTTCAAAGCCAGGAGTAAGCCCGCACAGATCGCAGACGTCTTGCGCACCATTCGTGAGCGCCAAAAGGAGGGTGCCGTGCTCGTGCACTGCTATCACGGAGCCGATCGCACGGGCCTTGTGGTGGCGATGTACCGCGTGATCTATCAGGGCTGGAGCCTAGACGCCGCGCGTAGCGAGATGATAGAGGGCGGATACGGCTTTCACTCCATGTGGCAGGATATCGCGGGCTTTTTGACGCCGCAAAACGAAGCGCTCATAAGAGCCGAGCTTGGAATTTAGACGAAATTTTATTTTCCCGCCCGCTCAAACGGCGGCGAAATTTGTAAATTCGAAGCGCGTGAGTTTGATTTAACAAAAGCTTATGTGGCTTAAAATTTTACTAGAGCCCGGCGAGCTTAAATTTAAAGGCAAACTACTGCGGCTAGCTATTGTGGCGGAGATATTTGCGGACCGAGCCGCGGCGAGCCTAAATTTTAAGGCGACAGGGTTTTCGAGCTCGATAGATGGGCTCAAATTTAGCGCACCGCTTGCGCGATAAAATTCGCGCTTTAAAATTTCAAAAACGGAGACTACGAATGATACATCACTTTGCGGATCTGATAGATCGAAAGGACGATTACTGGGCGATGGTGCCCAACCGCGAGCGTTTGCATTTGCGCTAAACGGGCCCGTGACGGATAAGCAGAGCTTGCAGATCGCTACTATCGGGGCGGATACTCCTTTTTGGGAGCAGATTTTTGAGTGTGGGGATCTGCAGGAGCTTACCCTGCATCTTCCGAGCAAGGAGCAGATCGCCGCGATATCTAGGCTTAGGCAGCTTAAGCGTCTGCGCATTACGAGAGCTCAAGTGAAGAATACCAACTTTCTCGCCGAACTGCCGCTTTTGCAGGAGCTCGTTTTGGAATACGTCTCGGGATTTTGCGACCTTTCGCCTCTGCGCGAGCTGAAAAGCTTAAGATCGGCGCATTTTGAAAATTTACGCAG
>NZ_CALINL010000274.1 GCF_938045225.1 uncultured Campylobacter sp. | reverse complement strand
TAAAAGCAAAACATACGTAGATAAAGACATCAGACGAGAATTCTTTGAAAATTTCTTGAAAGCCGAACGCGAAAAAGGGACGGATATAATGGAGCTTTTAAGAAAACTAGGTAAAATGGGGCTTAATCTAAAAGCCTAAGGAAAACATGAAAATACGAATTTACTACGAAGATACCGACGCAGGCGGCATAGTCTATCACGCAAACTATATAAAATATTGCGAAAGGGCGCGCAGCGAGATGTTTTTCGGCTCAGATGTTAAACCTTTTAGCAAGGACGGGCATTTTGTCGTGAGCGAGATTCGGGCGAAATTTAAAAAACCGGCCGTCCTTGGCGATCTGCTCGAGGTAAAAACGAGCGTGACGAACCTAAAAAAAGCCTCCGCGCTCATAAATCATAAAATTTATAAAATCGCAAATTTAAGCGGTGAATGCGAACCCGAGCTCGTCTTTGAAGCGGATGTTGAGGTCGCGTTTGTTAGCAATCTAAGACCTGCTAAGATGAGCGAGGAGATAGTGGATTTTCTCTCCTCTTATTGCTCGTAAAAGCCGTATTCGCCGGCTTTTAAAACCTTCGTGTCATAGATGATCTGCGAGTCCTCGACGCTCTCGCTAAAAAGCCTCTGCGCGCCGCGGTTTAGGTAGGTCGCGTAGATGTAGTCGAGCCCGACGCTAGCGGAGTAGCCTACCCAGTTAAAGTTCAAATTTTGCCCCAAAATTTCGTTGTTTGAGTCCAGCGCGCCGTCGGTTTTAGAAATCGAGTTGGCTATGTAGAGCTTTTCTCTATCTTGCGGCTGCATAAGCTTAAAGATGCTCGGCGCGTAGTTGATCTGCGTGCTTAAAAGAGCGTTAAATTTGACGTCGTAAAGGCGCATCTGAGAGCTCACCATCGAGGCTTTCACGAGCGGAACGTTTAGGAAAACGGTCGCGCCGCTTAGCCTCGAGTTACCGGATAATATCGGCTTTAGGTCGGTGACGCCGTTTGCGATCTCGTTTTCGTAGGTTAGTCCGCCGCTAAACTCGTCGGCGTAGCGATTTAGCGCCGCTCCTAGCGCGCTACCGTCAGAAAACGCCGCGACTTGGCCGTTTGAGAAATTTAGCAGCTTTTCGACTTGCCCTTTGTAGTTTATACCGCCAAATATCAAATTTCCTTGCGGCGAATCGACGCTAGAGATGTGCAGAGTCGGCACAAAAGCCGTCATAGACGGATCTAAAGCCTCGTTTAGATATTTTGCGCCCACAGGCGTAAACGGCGCGATGATATAGGAGATATTTTCGCCTCTAGCGCGCGCTAGGGCGCCATCGATAGCGCTTGGGGCTTCGTTGCCGATGTTGTAAAATTTAACGTCAGTAGGGGCATTTTGCCTGACGATGTAGGCGATAACCGCGTTTGAGACGACGCCGGCGTAGCTTTTTATGCTATCTTGCGGGATGATGACGGCGATCTTAAACTCGGCGTTTGAGCTTGGCGTCAGGCTTTCGGTGCCTGCGTTTACGTACGAGCCGTTTAGCGCGTTAAAGGCTTGTAAAATTTCTTGATTCGAGCTGCCTTCGTAGTGAGCTAAAAAGCTGTGTAAAAGACCTTCTCTAACGAGTTCTAACAAACATGTGTCGTTACATTTGACGGGTTCTAAATTTATATAAATTTCGCTCGCGGGCGGGATATCGGAGGGCTTGTCGCTCCTGGCAAATAGTGCTGAACAGATCAATAAAACGGTTAAAATTTTTCTCATAGGTACTCTTTTATCTTTTTTAGATCGCTGAAAAACAGCTCTTTTTTGCTTGGATTTTTCGCTATGACGCTCGGCGAATAAGTCGCCAGCAAGGCTGAGTGTTTCAATTTCATTATGTTTCCCCTTATGGTTTCAAAGCTTTGCGCGCTTTGTTTTATCATTTTGTAAAAGACCTCTTCGCCTAGCGCTACGATGAGCTTTGGTGCTACTAAACGGGCTTCCGCGCTAAAATACGGCTCGCAAAGCTCGTAGGAGCTTGCCGGAGCTTTGGCGGCGGGCTTGCATTTTAGCAGGCTCGTAACGTAAATTTCGTCCTTTTTAAGCCCCGCTAGCTCGTTTAAATTTTGCAAAAACTTATCGTCGCCCGCCAAAAACTCTCCGCTCGCATCCTCGGCTGCGTTTGGCGCGTCAAATACGAAAACTACTTTGGCGCTTTTATCTCCAAGGCCCGTTAGTGCGTGGTTTGCGCTCTTGCAAAGCTCGCAGAGATTGCACTCTTTGATGCTTGCGTTTAGCTCGGCAAGGCTTCTCGGTAAGGCCTCGGAGGAAGGCGAAAAATCAGCAAATTTATATCCGAATGCCCTAAGATAGTAAAGTTCTCTTAAAATTTCGTTTGCGTAACTCATTATTCAATAATATCCAAATGGGCGTTAAAAACAGATAAATCAAAGCGCGAGTTTGCTTAAATTTTCGCCGTCCAAGCGGTATTTTAGCCACTGCTCGGACTGGTTTTTCGCGCCCATTTTTTCGTAAAATTTGATGCCCGGCTCGTTCCAGTGCAGGCACGCCCACTCGAGGCGTTGCAGATTTTCGTCCTTGCAAATTTGAGCTAGATGCGTAAAAAACTCCTTTCCTATGCCTTTGTTACGGTGCTCTTTTTGGACATATAGATCCTCTAAATAGATCCCGCCAAGCCCTAAAAACGTGGAAAAGGTATAAAAATATATCGCGTAGGCTATGATTTTGCCCTCTGTTTCGCAGACTAAAATCACGGCGTAGTTTTTCTCAAAAATAGACCCCGCGAAAATTTCGGGCGTAAATTTGACATCATCGCTCATTTTTTCGTATACGGCTAGCTCTTTAACTAGCTCGCAAACGGCTGCAATATCCGCTCTAACGGCTTTTCTAATAACGTAAGACAAATTTTTCTCCTAAATTTTAATGAGCGATTATATTTTTATTATCTTAAAACGAAGTTTAAAAATTTATTAAAAGGATTTTAAGCGATTTGTTGATAAAATCACCGACTTATATCAAAATCACCATAAGGAAAAATTTATGAAAAGAACATACCAACCTCATAAAACCCCTAGAAAACGCACTCACGGGTTTCGCGTCCGCATGAAAACTAAAAACGGCCGCAAAGTGCTAAACGCAAGACGCGCAAAAGGCAGAGCAAGATTGGCCGTTTAAGCAAATTTAGCTCTATAAGCAGCCAAAAGGAGTTTTCAAGCGTCTACAAAGAGGCCGTCAAATGGCACTGCGAGGAGGCGATAGTCTTTTTTAAGCCTTGCAATGAAAACAAATTAGCCGTCGTAGCCAGCAAAAAGGTGGGCAAAGCCGTCGTTCGCAACCGATGTAAAAGGCTTTTGCGAGCGGTTGTCGTCGAGATTTCAAATGAGCTTGCAGACGGCATTTACGTGATAGTCGTTAAAAACGGGCTAGATAAAAGCTCGTTTTTAAAGCTCAAAAAAAATATCTCTTGGGCTATGAAAAAACTCGGATGTATAAAATCAGGCATATGAAAATGATAAAACAAGCTATTTTATTTTTGATAAAAGCATATCAAGATTATATCTCCAAATTTACTCCGAAATCTTGCAGATACTATCCCTCGTGTTCGGAATTTGCCGTTTGGCAGTTCAAATTTAACGGCTTTTTCTCGGCGCTTTTTGCGGTTATTTTTAGAATTTTACGCTGTAATCAACTCTTTAAGGGCGGCATCGACTACCCTGTCATCAGTAAAAATTTCAACTCTTTTTTTATATCCAATCAAAATTTAAAATCACATATCGCATTTTGGTTCGTCCCGTATAAAAAAAATAAATTCTACGTTATTAAAAATTTAGACTTTCAAAAGGAAAAATAGTGTTAGACAATATGTCAGTTCAAAAACGCGTGTTATTAGCGACCGTTTTATCTTTTATCTTTTTTATCGCTTACGATTATTTTTTTATTCCTAAAAATTTGCCTTTAGATCAAAACCAAACCGTTGCAGCGCAGCAGGTAGGGCAAGCAAACGCCGCTCCAAGCGCAAATACCACATCGACTACTAGCGCTCCGCAGGCCGTAGCGACGCAAAGCCGCGAGATCGCTGTGATAAAGGGCGAGCACTTTGAGGCGCGCATCGACGAGTTAGGCAGGATTTCTAAATTTTATCTAAACGACGAAAAATATAAAAACGCCGATGGCGAGCGTATCGAGCTAGCAGGTGCTCAGCCGCTACCGCTTGAGGTTCGCTTTAGTGACAAGGCTTTAAACGAGCAGGCTTTTAAGGTAGCCTACGCGAGCGACGTTAGCGAGATAAATTTAACTAGCGAGCCAAAAAGCATAGTTTTAACGCAAAATTTGGAAGGCTCTAGCGTAACTAAGAAAATCACGTTTTATCCAAACGGAAGCTACGATCTAGACCTTAGCGTGAGCGCGGGCGAATACTACGTGACTCCGGGCTTTCGTCCAAGCGTCGCTATCGACAGCTATACCATCCACGGCGCGCTACTTAAGCATAACGACGGCAAGCTAACCATCATCGAGGACGGCGACGTAGACGCGACTGAGAGCTTTAACAACGTAAACATAGCCGCAGCTAGCGACAGATATTACACGGCCTTATTTTTCAAATTTGACGGACTTTTAAATCCGGTCGTTTCAAAAGACGGCGCGGGTAATGCAGTGATATTCGTAAAAGGCGAGCAAAATTTTAAAGCCAAAGGCTACATCGGCGCAAAAGACCACGCGACGTTAAGCCAAATCAACGAGGAGCTAGTTGACGTCATCGAGTACGGCTGGTTTACTT
>NZ_CALINL010000273.1 GCF_938045225.1 uncultured Campylobacter sp. | reverse complement strand
TAATTGCTTTTGCTACTCTGTTTACAGTATCCAAATTAAATTTTTCCAAAGGATATGAAATATCAACAGACGGATTCATTGTTACTGTTAAAATCATATTAACCAGCCCCTTTAATCTTTGTATTCTCCTCTGTCCCATTTTTCCAAAAATTCTGTGAAAAAATCTTTATCAGTTTGTTCTGGATTTACAGTTTCTATATGTTTAATTTTAGCAATTAATTTTTCACTTTCTTCTGTTTTTTTATATTCTGCTTTTATAAATGCTTCTATTATGTCACACATTAACAATTCACCTGTTATTTTTCCTCCAAAACCAATTACATTTGCATTTAAATATTCTTTTGCATCTTCGGGCGCTATGCCGTCATTTTTGGGCGGTAATCTAAAATTTGAAGAAAATGTCCTCAAAATAGAAAATAACTTATTTTTGCTAGTGCCTGGATTGTTTGCTACGGCGAGTAAATCATCTAGTGTGATGCCTCGATTGGCGGCTTCTTTTGCTGCATTATTGGCCGCTATTTTGTCGCCACCTAGTTTAACTGCCATGAAGATAAGAGAGGCGACGAGCATCAAAAGAATCGTCGCCAGAATGATTACTATAGTAGTTTGATTCATTATAGTTTTATTGTTTTATCAGGCTTTCTAAAATACGCCAAAACAGCAATCAAGACCATTAAAAGCGCGCCCACCCATACGAAAGTCGGCACCGGTATCGGCTCGCCCGCGGCATACGAGTGCATACCGCTTAGGTAGAAGTTTACGCCAAAATAGGTCATTATGATCGACCAATAAGCAAACATCGAAGTAACGGCAAATGCGTACTGGCTGTTTAGTTTAGGGATAAATCTGATGTGCAAAACTGCCGCATAGACTAAAATAGAAACCAGCGCCCACGTCTCCTTGCTATCCCAGCCCCAGTATCGACCCCAGCTTTCGTTTGCCCAAACGCCACCCAGGAAATTTCCCATCGTAAGTAGGCTAAGGCCTAGTATCATAGCCATCTCGTTTATGCGAGTGGCCTCTAGGATATTTCGGGAAATTTCTTTATGCTCTTTTGCGCCTTGCATAGCAAAAAGTACGAGCGTAAACATACCAAGTAGCGAGCAAAGTCCCAAAAATCCGTAACTAGCCGTGATAACAGATACGTGGATCGTTAGCCAGTAACTCTGAAGTACCGGCACTAGAGTGGTGATCTGCGGATCCATCCAGCTAAGGTGCGCGACAAATAGCGTAACGCCCGCTAAAATCGAGGTTAGCGCCATAGCTATCGGGCTTTGGCGAGAGAACACGAGACCTGACAAGCTAAGCGCCCAAGCGATGTAGATCATCGACTCGTAGGCGTTGCTCCACGGCGCGTGCTCGGCGATATACCAGCGTATGCCGATGCCGAAAGTATGTAGTAAAAACGCTAAAATATTTATACCGTAAACGATGCCAAATAGCCATTTGATGTTTAGTTTAGGTCTTGCCATCTTGGCAAACACGAAGCATAAAAGTCCAAGTCCAGCCAAGAGATATATCGGCGTTAGCGATTCAAAAATTTTGTATTCGTTAAAAAACAGCTCCATTTCGATGCGTTTTTCGCCAGGTATGACTGCTTTGCCGTGTTCTTGTTGATAGGTTTTTATCTCGGCTAGAGCCTGATTTGCTCGGCGCCAGTTGTTGTTTTCGGTAGCTTCGGCAACGCTAGTAAAGTAGCCTCTTAGCATCCTGCCGATCGGCTCGCTCTCGTTTTTAGGAAGATACATCATAGCTGAAGCCGGCGCATACCACGTATTATTCGGGTCGTCTATTCTTGGAAACATCGTAAATACTTCGCCGACAAATACCATATAAAGTATATTTAGACGCTCGTCTACTTTTTGTAAGTCTTTATCGAACGTACCGCGTTCGCCAGGCGTTTTGCGGTTTGCAGCCTCGGCAAATTTGGCGAGTTTATATACGCTTTTGCCGTCTTTTTCATTTGTGAAAAAGTCGTTAAAGCTTGCGTATTTTGCTTTTTCGTCTATGCCGATTAGTTTTTTTAGTTCTTTATTTCCGACGTAGATTATCGGCACGTCGCGCCAGTACGGAGCGTTTATCATCATAGAAAGTATGGCCTGGTTTGCATTTAGGCCGTCTAGCGTATCGCTGCGGTGGATTTTGTTTAAAATTTCTCTAGCAACGGTATCAAAAGGCTTCATTCTGCCGTCGGCGCTTTGGATGATTAGCGTAGAAAGTTCTTTGGCATGGTTTGCGTCGATGTTTCTAGCGTTATCGACTGCGTAGGTTTTGCTTGGGGCAAATGCCGCAAAGCATGCGATCAGCGCGAAGCTCGCGACTTTTTTAACGGCGTCTTCGTTTATCATTTTAGCTAGTTTTCTAAAGCGAGAGCGAGGATTTACGACGTTGAAAAATAGCCCTAATCCTAGTAAGAAGTAGCCGACGTAGGTCGGAATCTTGCCAGGATCGCGATTTACCGATAGTACGGTGCCAAGCTCGTCTTGGTCGTAGCTGCTTTGGAAAAATCTATATCCGTCGTGATCTAGTACGTGGTTCATGTAAATTTTATACGGGTAGTTTCCGGTTCTAGAGTCTTCGACGATAACGTCGCTAGAGTAGCTCATCGGCGAATTTGAACCCGGATAGCGCTTAAGCTCGAAGTCCTCAAGTTTTAAAGAAAATGGAAGCTCGACCATCTTTGAGCCCCAGTAAACGTTAAAAAGTACGCCGTCGATCTTAGCTTTAGCAGGTATGTAGCTGTTTTCATAGAGCATGAGCTGCTGGGTTTGCCCGTCAAACGTCAAATTTGCCACCAATGCGTCATATTCGCCGTTTTTGCTCACGACTCGCTTGGCTGCTTTGGTTAATAATGATTTAGGTACGAAATTTACGTCCGTGACCGTATAGAGCTGCATCGGTAAAAACTCGGTCGCTTGGTCTTTTGCGTACTCGCCTTTTTCATTCGTCGCCATCGTAAAGTAGCTGATATTTTGGTTTGAAGTTAGATAAAATTTGCCCTCTTTTAGCTCGATTTTGACGAAATTTTCAAGTAGCGGCTGCGCGTCGAATGCAAAGCTAACGCCGCCTACCTCGCGAGTTTCGCCGGCTTGCAGGCTTATCTCTTCTTTTGAGTCTGGGCTTGAGACTGCAAGCCTAACGAGCGGCTCGCCTTTTTCCGCTTCGTAGTACTCGGTTTCGGCCTTTTTGTAGTATCCGTCAAAGGTTAAATTTGCTTTTTTGCCCGCGATTTCAAGCGGCAAGTTAAAGTCGTTTGAGCCGACGGAAGTGATTTGTTTCGGGATCGAGTTTGAGTAAATCTGACCGTCTTTTTCGGCTGCGATTTCTATTCTAGAAACGGATCCGAATACCGCATTTGAGGTTTCGTTTTCTCTGATATGCATATTGCCCTCAAAGCCCAAATATCGCGTCATAGCAGCACCTAAAAGCATAAATAAAAAGCTAACGTGAAATATCAAAACGGGCAGTTTTTCTTTTCTTAAAAGGTTGTATCTAAAAATATTGTAAGCCAAATTTATGCCTAAAAGCACCTGCACTAAAGCGAACCAACTCGCTCCGTAAACCGCCGCCCACGCGCTTTTTGTGTCGTAGTAGCTTTCTATTATCGTTGCCGCGCCGCTACCGATAGCAAATATAATAAGTAGCACGACGGCCGACGTCATACTGAAAAATAGGGATTTTAACTCGCTCAAAACATATCCTTGAACATAAATTTAGTAAATCAAAATGCACATTATAGTAATTTTTTTTAAATAATCTTACTTTTTAGTTATTATTTTATGATAATTTTTCGTCTTTGAGTTTAAATAAATTTAATATAAACTCAAATTCGTTAAAGCCGTCCGCGCTCATAAAGTGTCCGCCTTTTTCAAAGATATCGGGCGTTACGCCTAAATTTAGCGCTACCTTTAGACTAAGCTCGCAAGGCACGATATAATCGTCTTTTGCGGCTATTACTTTTATTAAATTCGCCGCTGACTTTATCTTTTCGTAGGCGATTTGCGGCTCGCAAAACTCATCTAAAATCGCAAATTCCTTAATCGGCTCGTCAAACGGCGAGATGAGAACTAGACCGCCGAATTTCGGCAAATTTGCAAAACCGCTAAGAAAATTTAAGCTAGTTATCGTGCCCAGGCTATGGGCGATGATAAAGGAGTTCTCGCCTAAATTTACGTTTTGCTTCATGGTTTCTAGCCACTCGTTTAGCTTCGGCGTTTGCGGATTTGGCATCTTTAAAATTTCCACCTCGGCAATGCCGCGCATCTTTTTTTTGAACCAAGAAAACCAGTGGCTTTGCGGCGAAGCGTCGTAGCCGTGAATGACGTAAATTTGCTTTTTCATTAAATTTGCCTTTTTGAAAAAATACGCGAATTATATACAAATAAAATTAAATTAATTTTTGACGCAAACCGCAAGAATACTTTTTAAGTTATAAATTTAAGTAAACGGCGGCTCAAATATCATCATCCGTTAAAATTTGATATTTGTAAATTTGGTAAATTTGAAGTTAAATTTAAGCTTTTCCCCTAAAAAACGAAATAGTCATTATCAATTAAAATTTATATTGATACGAAAAATTTACGTATAATTTACGTTGATTATTTAAGATTTCGGTAAATTTATTTCAAAAAGGGAGAAAAAATGGATACTTCGAGGCGAAATTTCTTAAAAGCATCCACGGCCACGGGCTTGCTTGCGATGACTTATGCGCCAGGCACCCTGGGCGCAGTCGGCGCTAAAGCGCTAGAAGGCGGCGATAAGACCGTTTATAGTTTTTGCGAGATGTGCTCTTCTCGCTGTCCTATCGAGGCCAAGGTTGTAGACGGTAAAACCGTCTTTATCCAAGGCAACGGCAAAGTAGGCGGCACGGCGACGTCCGTATGCGCTAGAGGCGGCAGCGGACACAGTCAGCTTTACGATCCGCAGCGTCTTGTTAAGCCTCTCATCAGAGTAGGCGAGCGCGGCGAAAACAAATGGCGCGAGGCAAGCTGGGACGAGGCGCTAGATCTAGTCGCTAAAAAAATGCTCGAGATCAAGGAAAAATATGGTCCGGAGAGCTTTGTATTTACGGCAAAATCAAGCCAAACGCACAAGCTAATGACGACTTTTGCTAGCGCATACGGTTCGCCAAACTGCTTTTCTCACTTCTCCTGTTGCCCGATCACTTATCAGATGGTTTGCGAGCATATGTACGGCGATGCGAAGCTAAAAAGAGACTTCGGCAACGCAAAATACGTCGTAAATTTCGGGCACAATCTCTTTGAAGGCATCGTCATCGCCGACGCTAAAAAGCTAGCTAAAATGGCCGCGAAAGAAGATACCAAGCTGCTGGTTTTAGATCCGCGCTTTAGCGTCGTGGCTTCAAAAGCCGACGAGTGGCTACCCGTAAAACCGGGAACCGATCTAGCATTTGTTTTAGCCCTTATCCATACTTGGATCAAAAACGGCACTTACGATAAAGAATTTATAGAGAAATTTACGATTGGATTTGACAAAGTCGTAGAAGCGACCAAAGACACAACTCCGCAGTGGCAAGAAAAGATCACGGGAATACCTGCAAAAACGGTCGAGCGAATCGCTGGCGAAATCTGGAAAGCCGCACCTAAAGTCATCATCGACTTCGGTCACAACACCACTACGACTAGAGCCGAATACATTCGCACCAGAGCCATAATGACGGCAAACGCGATGATGGGTAACTGGGAGAAAAAGGGCGGAATTTTTGGCGGTAAAAAGGCTAAATTTTACAACAAACTAATCGGCGAAGAGCTAATCCCTGAGATCACAAACCCGGACGCCGCGATAAAAGTACCTAAAGTGCCTAGAATAGACGGCGCGGGCGAGGACGGCATAAATAAATTCGTCAGCAGAAGTCACGGCGTCTTGATGGAGATCCCGCAAGCCATACTAAGCGAGAAGCCTTATCCCGTAAAAGGCTGGTTTAGTATAAGGTTTAATCACCCGATCAACGTCGCGGGCACGGAAACTACGATAGAGAGCCTAAAAAAGCTTGATTTTATCGTGTGCTCGGATATCTATATGAGCGATTTTGCGATATGGGCGGACGTGATACTGCCCGAGAGTACTTACCTTGAGCGCGACGAAGGCATCGAGGATAAGTCGAGTCAAAAACCTGCCTATATGATAAGAAACAAAGTCGTAGATCCTATCGGCGACACCAAAAACGGCTACGATATCTTTAGAGAGCTAGCTCGCAGGTTGAAGATAGACGAGCAGTACTCGGCAAACACGATGGACGAGTGGAGAATCAAACAAGTAAAAGGCAACGCCGAGCTGTTGGCGGAGCTAGTTAAAAAAGGCTACGTCACGTGGAAGGTGCCGGGGATTTTGTTTAGAGAAAAAGATAGCGTAAAAGAATTTACGAAAAAATTCCCTTACGCGCAGCAGTTCGTGGGCGACGACGGGCTGATGGAGTCGCAGGTCAAATTTAAAACCGATAGCGGCAAGATCGAGCTCTTTAGCGAAAAGGTCGAAAAGCAGTTTCCGGGATACGGCTGCTTAAACGCCGAGGGCATGGACGTATTTTTCGGCGAGGAGCTTTGCCTAATGAGCGGCAAAACGCCGATACACACCAACGGCCACACGCAAAACGTCGAATTTTTAAACGACCTGATGAGTAGCGCGCCCGTCTGGATACACCCTAATACCGCGAAAAAATACGGGCTAAAAGACGGCGATAAGATAACCCTTCAAAGCAAAACCGCAAAAGAAAAAGCAAGCGTGATGCTGACTGAAGGCATCAGGGAGGATACGCTTTTCGTCTATCACGGTTTTGGTCACGAAAGCGCGGGACTAAAGCGTACGAACGGCGTAGGAACGAATCAAAGCAAGCTGCTAGATCCTACCGTGATCGGCCCCGTCGCCTCTACGATGGTGCGAAACGTCGGCGTCAAGATAATAAAAGCGTAAAGGAAAAAAGATGAAAAAAGCGTATAGAATGATACATGACGAAAACCTCTGCATAGGCTGCCAAGCGTGCTCGGTGGCTTGCAGGAGCGAAAACGAAGTGCCTAGAGGCGTTTTTAGACTTCAAGTCCATTCGCAGATAAAGGGCAAATTTCCAAATTTAAAAACCGACTTTAGCAGACATAGTTGCGTGATGTGCGAGGACGCTCCGTGCGTGGCGGTTTGTCCTACGGGAGCTAGCTTTCAGACGAGCGATGGCATAGTACTACTAGATCACTCTACTTGCGTATCTTGCAAATACTGCATCCTAGCCTGTCCTTACGACGCTCGCTACGTTGAGCCGAAAACCGGCGAGATAGGCAAATGTACGTTTTGCTTTGAAACTAGAGTGAGCATTGGCGAGCAGCCTGCGTGCGTAACCGTTTGTCCGACCGATGCTTTGGCATTTGGCGATATAAACGATCCAAACAGCGAAGTAAGTAAAATTTTAAATACCAAAACTCACTACTATCCTAAAGCCGAGCTTAAAACCAAACCGAAGCTTGCTATGATAGCTAACCGCAAAGGAGGAAGCCATGAATAATATGTGGGGAAGCGTAGCGCAATATAATGAAATTTACTGGCCGTGGCCGATAGCGGTTTATCTATTTTTGGCGGGTTTGTCCGCAGGCGCGATGATGGTTGCATTGCTTGTTAAGTGGAACTACCACAAAAAACAAGACGGCAGCATCTGGGACGCGATGGTAAAGGCGGGCGCTCTAGTAGCTCCTATAACGATCACCGTGGGCCTTGCGCTTTTGGTGCTTGACCTTGGCAAGCCGCTTAGCTTTTACTGGATTTTGATT
This sequence comes from uncultured Campylobacter sp., assembly GCF_938045225.1. GTDB lineage: Bacteria > Campylobacterota > Campylobacteria > Campylobacterales > Campylobacteraceae > Campylobacter_A. The sequence continues at coordinate 8,929 of NZ_CALINL010000273.1, read as the reverse complement.
AAGTACAACTTTGGTTCGGTTATGTCCATCGGCGTTGCGTTACTGCTGCTTTATACGCCGCTAGCTTATCTTTTTGCGGTGATTATTTTCGAAGAAGAGATAGAAAAGTATAAAATTCTAGCTATTTTACGTCCTATTTCTAGGCTGATTCGCTCTTTCGCGCCGCTTTCAAAGATAGTCGAGATGGCGCTTTTCGGCCTTGCGATCGGCGTAGGCATATATACGGGCTTTTTGCTTAGCGCGATCACGAAGCTTCCGCTTTGGAATACTCCGATTCTGCCGATCTTGTTCCTAACATCAGGCTTTAGCTCAGGCGTAGCGACAAACATCTTGGTCGGCCTTTTCTGCTTCAAACACCTTCTTAACGAAGACAACGTGAAGTACCTTTTGGTTATGGACTTGCGCGCCGTACTTTTTGAGATACCGCTTATCGCTATACTATTTTTGGGACTATATTTCGAGGGTGGAGCGAGCGCGGTTGCAGCTAAACAAGCTCTAAGTACTGGACAATACGCGCTGATCTTTTGGATAGGCGTTGTTGGCATCGGACTTTTAACGCCTATCACCATAGCACTAACGGCTCTAAAAAATCACGCTTATAGAGTGGGCTACATCATAGCAAACTCTCTTGTAGTTATCTGCGGCGTCGTGATGCTAAGATACTACATCGTTTATGCAGGCCAAGTTTTCACGGGCGCGTGAAATTTAGGTTAAATTTGACCATATTGGGCTCGGTAAACTCGCCGAGCCTTTTTAAATTCAGACGATCCAAAATCATTTTTAGCTATCATCCCCCTTAAAATATTGCGATAAAATTCGGAGAATTTATGAAAATTTTACTGCTTGAAGACGACTTCGTATATCGTGAGAGCGTTAGCGAATACCTAGAAAGTCTTGGCTACGAGGTAGATGAGGCTGCCGATGGCAAGGTCGCCTGCGATAAGATAGCGGCTGGTTTTTATCACCTGCTGATACTTGACATCAAGGTCCCGCACATCAGCGGACACGAAGTTATAAAATACGCCAAAGATATCGGCTGTGAAACACCAATAATGATAATGACCTCGCTCGTGGATATAGACGATATGGCGGTCGGATACGAGCTGGGCTGTAACGAGTATCTAAAAAAGCCTTTTGAGCTAGCTGAGCTAAAATTTAGAGTAAACGAGCTAATGCGAAAATATCACGGCAGAGACGATAAAAACTTAATCGCGATCGATGAAAACTTTAGCCTCGATACGGCTAAAAAGCGGCTCAAATTTAAAGGCGAAGCGGTTGAGCTAAGTACGAGAGAATTTGCTATCATCGAGTGTTTGCTATTTCATAAAAACAGCTTCGTAGGCATCGAGCGGCTGCGCGCCGAAGTGTGGAACGACAAGGAAATCGACCCCGCTGACGTGCGCATGCATATACTAAAAATTCGTCAAAAAACGACTCCGGAGTTTATAAAATCATCGCGCGGACTAGGCTATAAGATAGATGTTTCAAAATCTTAAAATCCCTATTTTAGCCACTTTTATCATCATGGCTTTGTTTATATTTCAAAGCTACGAGATCATAAATTTAAGCTCCAAAGACGAATACTCAAAAAATATGTTCGAACTACTCGAGTACGAGGGCAAAATTCGCAAAGCGCTCGATAAAAACGAGACTTTGCCTATTTCGCTCACATATAGATACGGCGTTTTTGATCTCAAAGAAAAGCAGATCGTATCAAATTTGGACGCGCGCCCGAGCGATTTAAAATTTATCACCCGTCAAGAAAACGGGCATCTTTTTTACAAAACCTATTTTCGTGCGGACGGCGAGCTTTATTATCTGGTGCTAGCCAAAAAGCAAAACGCGGCTAGGATTTTATTCGTCACGGCTCTAACTCTTGCGTTTGCGCTCGTGGTCGTATTTTTCGCGCTTTATTTGTCGTTTGTTAGCGGCATAAAGCCATATAAAGACGCTAAAAAATATATGAATAACTTTTTTAACGACGCGATGCACGAGCTAAAAACGCCGCTGGGCGTCATAGGCATAAACCTTGAAATGCTGGGCCTTGATAACAAATACGTCACCCGCATGCGTTCGGCTCTAAAACAGATGCAAGTCACCTACGAAGACACCGAGTACTACATCAAGCGTGGGTATATTTTATTTCCGCCCGAGATTTTAAATTTGAGCGAATTTTGCCTCGAGCGAGCACGGTATATGCGAGGTATCGCGATGGCGAAAAATATCAAAATTTACGACTTCGTCGAGCCTGATTTGCAAATTTTTATGAGCAAGATAGAGGCGGGCAGACTGATCGATAACAACCTAAGCAACGCGGTAAAATACAGCCGCGAAGGAGGGATAATAAATTTGCGCCTTTTTGAAAAAAGCGGCAAAATCGTGCTCGTAGTCGAGGACGAGGGCGAAGGCATAAAAGACACGAGTAAAATTTGGAAACGCTACGTTAGAGACGAGGGCGTGCAGGGCGGGTTTGGACTAGGGCTAAACATCGTGCAAAGTATCTGCGTGAAAAACGGCGTAGAGTACGGCGTGAAAAGCGAGCTAGGCAAAGGCAGCGTCTTTACCTACAAATTTTCGCCGTACTCAAAAAGCCTGCTTGACTAATCAAACCAAACGCCCAGCTTTGCTAAATTTCGCTCCTTTGAGTCGGAGTTAAAATAAATCACGAAATACCCCACGCGCTCGCCCTTTGCGTCGTTCATCGGCTGGACGGTAAAGGCGTGCGAATCCGTCTGATAAAATCCGCCGCTTTTAAATTTGATATCCTTTAGCATCGGCAAGACGTTTAAATTTGCGTAGCTCTTATTTACGAAATGAAAGCCTTCGATGATGCCCTCGTCGCTGCTGTTTTGATAGGGCAGGTCGCCGCCGGCGTCGAGTAATACGAAAAGATCAAGCCCTTGCTGCGAGAAAAAGTCGCTCAAATGCTTAAAATCAAGCAGCACCTCGATGCTACCGAGCATCTTTTTATCCTCAAATATCGGCGCGACAGATCTTATAAAAACACCAGCGCGACCGACCTCGATGCCTGCGGCTACGCCGTTTTTCGCCTCAGCTAGCAGGTGACGAAAGCTCGTTAGATCGTCGTTATATAGCGGTATCCAGCTCCTAGCAAAGCTCCTCATCTCAGGCGTATGGATGTGAAATTTGGCGTTTTCGTAGATCGGCACCTTGCTTAGCGTTTTGGTAAATTCGCCAAGCGTCTCTAGGCACATTTGGCGGTTATTTTGGCTCATGCATTTTTTTACGTGTTCGTTTTGCGCTAATAGCGCCGCTACCGTCATCGCGGAGAGTTTTTCTTCTTCGATATTTTTATTTAAAATTTGCGTTTGAAAGTCGAGAAATTTTTTGATATTTTCCGTCTGCGTCTGTTCGTCCCAGCGCGCCTTATAAACCGCCAAAACGCCTGCTACTACGATGATCGCGAGCGTTAGAAGTATTTTTTTATTCACGTGTTTTGCCTAGCTCGCGCGCTAAAATTTGAGAAAATTCGGCAAAATCAGGCAAATTTAGCTCGCTCTCGCGCTGCTTTTTGCCCCACATGGACTCTGGGAAAAAGCTATCGCCCTCAAACCTCGCCATCACGTGAAAATGTACGCGCGGCACGTAGTTTGCAAAGCTTGCGATGTTTATTTTGGTGGGATTATAAAATTTTCTCATTGCTTTTTCGGTTGTTAAAACCGCTTTAAATACCCTTTTTTGCGTCGCTTCGTCGCAGTCTGTGAGCTCCTTAAACGGCGTTTTGGTAAAAATTTTTACCCACGGTATCTCGCTCGTTTCTCGCTCGACGAAAATCAGCTCGTCTTCAAAAATCATTTTAAGCTCCTTTTTGATAGCGATTTTAGCTAAAATTGAATTTTAATCTTTTTAAATTTATACTTCAGGCATTTTGGCTTCGGCGCTTTACGGCGGTAAATTTATAAAATTTGAAAGGAAATTTGAGTTTATGAGACGTTTTATTTTGCTTGCGTTTTTTGCGGCGCTGGCTTTTGGCGGCGAGCTGGCTGATCTTAGCAAAGAGTGCAAGAAGGGAAACGACGAGATTTGCAAAAGGCTCTCGTTCGCGATTAAAAACCTCGAGCTTGCCTGCGATGAAGGCGGCGAGAAAAACGCGATGTATTGCGCGGGACTTGGGTATTTTTACGAGTTTGATAAGGTGTTTACAAAAGCCGTGCGATACTACGAAAGAGCCTGCGGGCTTGGTGCGGACAAAGCCTGCGTGTATCTGGGGCTGCTTTACCAAAGCGGGCAGGGCGCGGCGCAAGATCACAAAAAGGCAAACGAGCTTTTTGCTAAAGCTTGCGAAAAAGGTGTAGGCGAGGGATACGCGAGCCTAGCGTATAGCTACGGCAAGGGGCTTGGCATCTATCCTGACGGCAAAAAGACGAACGAACTGTTTGCTAAAGCCTGCAAGCTAGGCGAGGAAACGGCGTGCTACAATCTCGCCCTAAGCTACGCGCTAGGTGGCGGCGTAGAAAAGGACGCGGCAAAGGCGGCGCAGATGTATGCGGCCTCTTGCGAGCGCGGGCACGTAGACTCTTGCGCCGATCTTGGGGTTTGCTATTTTAAGGGCGAGGGCGTAGAAAAAGACTACGAAAGAGCTGTTGTGCTCTTTACTAACGCTTGTTCGGGCGCGAGTGCGCTAGCCTGTGCAAATTTGGGCTTTGCCTACGAAAAAGGCATGGGTGTAGAAAAGAATAAAAACGCCGCCAAAGAACTTTACGATAGAGGTTGCAAGCTCGGGGAATTTAGCGCGTGCCAGTATCTAAAAAATTTGCGTTGAGATGAGTGGGGGGGGGAATAAGCCCTGCTGCTGTAAATTTAAAAATACAGCTATTGTGGCGGGTTAGAGCCATACGTGCTAGGATCTTGCTAAATGTTGCCTTGAGCGGACAGAAATGGGCGGAATAATCCGCCACAACTAACATTAAAAAGCAAAATTTAGCGCCAAAATTAAAATAGCGTGGGCGTGCAAATCCAAAATAAATTTGACGCCCGTGGCTAAATTTACCGCTTAAAGTCGTGGATTTCGATATTCGCGCCATATTTTTTGCAAAGCTCGCTTACTTTTTCTTTTAGCCTTTCCTCGTCATAGCAGATGAGATCGATGTATGCGTACCTCTGCCCGGTTGCGCCGCCGATTATCTCCAAAAACGAGCCGCAGCTCTCTAGCTCCTCGTCCTCGATTTTATTTCGCAGATCAAAGCCTGCCTGTACGTCGCCGCCGTTACCTATGCTAAGAAAGCAAAATTTGATGCCAAGCTCGTAAGCTTCATTATAGATGTCGCGCTCGCCGTTTAGGTACTGATTTACGATATTGGTCAGGCAGGTGGTGCCTACGATCACGTCCTCGCGCACCTCGCTTCCGCGCGGCTCCATCTCGTAGCTGAAAAAATTCTTTAGCGGTTCGCGCGCGGCTTTTTCGCCGAATTTCTCATCGACCAGATCGGCGAATTCGCTTAGCGGCACGCCGTTTTCCTGCGGCGCGTCCAGCACCTCAAGCTCGCCTAGCGTATTTATGATCGCCGTTTCGCCGATCATATTGTCAAGCAGGATAAAGCTAAGGTTATAAGCCTTGCCCTCGTCCTGCGCGAGCAGAGCCGCTAGGTTTTCGTTGTAAATTTTAATATCCACGTCGCTTTCGTTAAACTGCGCGTAGATCATCGACTCCTCGGCGCATACGTTCGTGTCATACATCTCGATCCCGCCGATACCTCGCGGCGCGCGCGGCTTGCCGAGCGTGCAGATCATTTTGGACTCAAGCTGCTTTGGCATAGCGTTTTTGATGAAGCTTAGCCAAAATAGGCGATGCCTCATACCCTCGGGAGTTAGCACCAGATCGAGCTTATCGTCCACGAGCCCCGTCATAAAATAAGGCTCGGCAAGGCAGATACGAAGCTTCTCGTCCGTCTTTTGCATCGCCTTTTCAAACTCTTTTGCCGCCAGATCAGCCTTGATCTCATCTACCACGCCGCTAAATTCCGCCCAAAATTTATCCACTCTGCCAGCAAAAGTGCTTGGAATTTGCGCTTTTTCAGCCTTTTTACCAAAACTAAATAACCCCATATTTTCTCCTTAAATTAAATTTTACTCGCATTATATAGTTAATTAATTTACCTTACGTACACTGAAAGCAACCACCCAAAATCTCGCATTTCTCGCAAATTTGCACGTATATGACCCCCTCGCCCTCTATCATCTCGCCAAATGGGATTTGCGCTAGGTGCTTCATCGTCCCGCCGCAGCTAGGGCAGGTCAGATACTCGGCGTCCTGCACCCACTGAGGATAGCCGCCTACGGTCACATCAAGCTCGCTAAAACAGCCGTAAAACAGGGAAACTTCGCCGCCTAGCTTAAATTTCATGCCGCACAGCCGCGCAAAATCCTCCTGCGAAAAGTAGCTTTCGTCAAAGCCTTCGCCATCATGGCTTAGCTCTATCTTGCTGTCTGGGCCGCGTTTGCAAAAATATCTGACCGAACCGACGCAGGTCGGGCAACAGCGAAATATCGCGTCGTGCTTTAAATTTAAAAACGCAAGCTGCGGATCGGTTGCCTTTAGGCGCAGCATATCAAGCATCTCGCAGCCGCAAAACTCGCACTTTTGGCCCGTAGGCTCACCGATCTGTACGGGCTCATCCGCGCTTTGGTTTGAGTTTAAATTTGCGTCTTGGCTCTCGCGCTTGCCATCTTTTACGCGTACCGCGGTGAGGCATTTATCAAAAACCAAAGATTTGCGCTCACCCGTCTCGTCAAACGCCCAGCCGCCGATTTTTGCGTAAAACTCGGTACCCACATAGAGTTTTTTACGCCACGGCCGCGGGTTTTTATACAGCTCGTAAAAAAGCTCAGCCGTCTGCTCGCCGCCCTGCCAGGCAAGCGCGCAAAGTAGGTGGTTTAGCACGTTTTTGGAGTTGTCCTCTAGCGAGTTTAGTTTTGTTATGAGTGCGCCTTTTACGTCGTCCGGCGCGCCGAAGTAGAGCTCTGGCGGATAGTAAATTTCCTTTGCCGCCGCAGCTCTAGCAATCCTTGGATCGTGGATGCCCAGCAGGCTAAAAAGCGCCCAAAAATCGTTACAAATCTCATCCCATTTTTCGATCTCATCGATTCGGTCTGCGATTTTTAGGATCATCGCCTCCACTTCGTCTGCACTTAGGTTTAAAATCTCCTCCCGCCTCTGCCTTTGGCTGCACGAGTGGCAGATGCCGTCGAAGTAGATCGTGTTTTCGCCGCATTTTGGGCATAGATGAGCGCTCATATTTGCTCCTTTGAGTTTAAAGTTCGTCAAATTTTATCAAATTTTGCCGCATTTGGCGAGCAAGCGCGGATTTAAATTTGACGCCGTCTTTGCTCGCTCGCCTCATTTGCCGTTCGTCCGAATCTTTGCTATACGGTTCTACGAGCGCGGGCTGGCACTAGCTTTATATCGCCCGCGCAAATTTATCTATTATAGCCGTAAATTTTTAGCCCGCTTTCGTCTATTTCGTAGTCAAATTTACCCGCCTTTGTCATGGCGTCTAGCACCACTTCAAGCGGATTTGGGATAAAATTTGAGGCAAGCTTTTCGGTTCTGTTCATGCGCGTTTGCTCGTAAAATTTAGGCACGAAAACCCAGTGTAAGTCTTTAAACAAAATAGCTCCGTTGGCGCAGTCGAAATACCCGTCCCCTAAACATCCAAAACCGCAGACGAGCGCGATCTCCTCGTCGCCTGAAAGCAGCCTTACGCGTATGCTCTCACAACCCGAGAGCTCTAAAATTTCGCAGAGCTTGAGCCATTTTGCGTCGTTCATCAGCGACGCGAGGCGGCGCGCTTTTTTATCTAGTCTTTTTTGATAAATTTCGTATTTTTCGTTTAAATTTTGCATGATACTCCTGGGCGCCGATAAATTTGTATTTAAATTTAGAATAAAATTTGAGAGAAATTTAGGCGGGCAACCTCTCGCCTAAATTTGCAGATCAGGATTAAAAGCGAAATTTAACGCCGCCGCTCGTCAAATTTCGCCTACTAAATTTACTCCACCGTCACGCTTTTAGCGAGATTTCGCGGCATATCCACGTCGTTGCCCAGCCTCACGGCGATCTCTAGCGCAAAAAGCTGCAAGATAATCATCATCTCGAAAAACTCGCTCATCGGGTGAGCTTGCTTGCTCGTTTTGATAAAATCGTCGCTAAGATCGAACTCCTCGGGGCTGATAGCAAGTATGTAGGCATCGCGGGCGGCGAGCTCCTCGACGTTGCTCTTGGTTTTTTCGTAGAGGATGGTTTGCGGCATCAGCGCGATCGTAAAGAGCCTCTCGTCGGCAAGCGCGATAGGGCCGTGCTTCATCTCGCCCGCAGGATAGCCCTCGGCGTGCAGATAGGAGATCTCTTTGAGCTTTAGCGCGCCTTCTAGCGCTAGGGGATAAAATATATCTCGCCCGATAAAAAAGAAGCCATGGCCGTGCAAATAGTGCTTGGCTAGGCGGCGGATACGCTCTTGCGGCTCTTTGCTGATATTTAAAATTTGCGGAACGTGCATGAGCGCCGCGATCTCGTTTTTTAGCTCGTCTTTGCTTATCGAGGCTTTAGCCTGCGCGATTTGCAGCGCTAGCATCCACAGCGTTACTACCTGCGTGGCGAAGGCTTTGGTGCTGGCTACGCCCTTTTCGATGCCGGCGCGAGTTAGCAGCGTGTCGTCCGCTAGGCGCACGATCGAGGAGTTATCGACGTTGCAGATAGCTAGCGTCTTTAGGCCTGCTTGCTTGGCGATTTTTAGTGCCTCTAGGGTGTCGGCGGTTTCGCCGCTTTGCGAGATGACGATAAAAAGAGCGTTTTTGTTTAGTTTTGGGCGCCTATAGCGAAATTCGCTTGCGATCTCGACCTTGGCTCTAGTGTCTGCTAGGCGCTCGAAGAGGTAGCTAGACGTAAGGGCTGCGTGGTAGCTCGTGCCGC
>NZ_CALINL010000272.1 GCF_938045225.1 uncultured Campylobacter sp. | reverse complement strand
TCTTTACATTGCCACGTGGTGCTACGGCGCTTGATTACGCTTATGAGATTCACTCAGAGATCGGACTTTACGCAAAAGAAGCTTATATAAACCGCGTTAGGATGCCACTTTTAACAGAGCTAAAAAATGGCGACATCGTTAGGATAGTAACTGGCGAAGAGGCTAAATTTCGCTGTTCGTGGATAAATAGCGTGCGAACAGGCAAGGCAAAGGCGACGATAAGGTCATTTTGTAAGCAAAAGATCAAAGATATAAACTACAAAATGGCGATAGATATCTTAAAATCAGTATTTAACGTCTCAAAAGATAGAATTTTAGAGTGGATAGAGTGCGAAAATTTAGGCAAAAAGGTCTTTCGTGCAGCAACTGATAGCGAGTATCTGCAAGAAGTGGCAAATATGCTTAAAAAATACATCAGAAAAGAGCGTCCATTTATGATCTCTTTGGGCGACAAATACCAGATCAAAAAGCAGAAATTTGAAAATATAGTAATCTACTCAAATCACAAAATTTCAAATGTCGAGTTTGATTATTGCTGCAACCCAAAGCGCGGCGACGATATCGTGGGGTTTAGAAACTATCACCACGTCACCGTCCACCACAAGCTTTGCGAGCGGTTTATGAAGCTAGCCGAAGAAAAAAATGAGATGATTTTCGTCAAATGGACGCGGGTCGCTCCGCATAGGTTTAAGATTATCTTGAGTCTTGAAAACAGGCGCGGATCGCTTGCGGAGTTTTTGACGTATATGGCTAAAATGCAAGTCGATCTCGTAACTATCAGCCTCACCGAAACTAGAGAGGCGACGGCGGACTTTTTCGAGCTAACGATCGAGCTTGGCGAAAATTTGAACGTAAACGAAATAAAAGAGCGACTAAGAGATCGCTACAAAATCATAGACTTCGTGTCGCTTGACGACGCATACGGACATTAATAAATTTAGGAGAGAAAATGGGCGAAAATTTGAGCAAAATAATGAGTGATATAAAAAAAGGCGTCGCTGAGATGATAGACGAGGAGCGCGTCGAAAATTTAGTAAAAAACTACTATGAAAAGGGCGAAAATTTCTACGTTAAAGCAGGCTTTGACCCGACGGCTCCCGATCTGCACCTGGGTCACACCGTAGTACTTCAAAAGATGGCTCTTTTGCAAAAACACGGCGCGATAGTGCAGTTTTTGATAGGCGATTTTACGGGGCAAATCGGCGATCCTAGCGGCAAAAGCCAGACGAGAAAAAAGCTAGACCGCGAGACCGTGGCGGCAAATGCTAAAACCTACGAGGAGCAGGTTTTTAAAATCCTAGACCCGCAAAAAACAAAGATAATGTTTAACTCCAAGTGGCTAAACGAGCTGGGAGCTGCCGGTATCGTTGAGCTAACTAGCACCTTTGCAGTGGCTAGGATGCTTGAGCGCGATGATTTTGAAAAAAGATACAAAAGCGGCGCCTCGATTTCGATTAGCGAATTTTTATATCCGCTCCTTCAGGGCTACGACAGTGTCGCGATGAAGTGCGATATCGAGATGGGCGGCACGGATCAGAAATTTAACCTTTTGATGGGGCGAACTTTGCAGCGAGTTTACAACGTCGGCAAAGAGCAAGCCGTCATAATGATGCCGCTTTTAGAGGGGCTTGACGGCGTAAATAAAATGAGTAAGAGCCTAGGAAACTACATCGGCGTGACCGATGAGCCAAACGATATGTTTGCTAAAGTTTTAAGCGTGAGCGACGAGCTAATGTGGCGCTGGTACGAGCTACTTAGCGAAAAAAGCACGGAAGAAATCGCAAATTTAAAAGCGGACGTAGCTAGCGGCAAGGCTCATCCAAAGGCCGTAAAAGAGGCGCTCGCGCTAGAGATCACGGCTAGATATAACGGCGAAGCGGCGGCGAAAGAGGCGAAGGCCGAATTTGACCGCGTGCACTCGCAAAATTTGATCCCGACCGAGATGGACGAGTTTGAGCTCTCGGCTCCCGTTTGGATCGTGCAGGCGCTCACTCACTGCGGACTATGCGCTAGCAGCTCTCAGGCGCGCAGAGACATTGCGGCAAACGCCGTGAGCCTAAATCAAGAAAAGATCGCCGACGAGCAGCTTCAGTTGGGTGCCGGCGAATACGTCTTGCAAGTAGGCAAGCGTAAATTTGCAAAACTAAAGGTAACCTGATGCAACCCGTAAAAATCGGAAAATACGATATAAAATACCCGATAATCCAAGGCGGAATGGGACTTGGTATCAGTTGGGATAGGCTCGCCGGAAACGTCAGCCTAGAAGGCGGCCTGGGCGTCATAAGCTCGGTAGGAACAGGCTACTACGAAGGACGAAAATACATCACCCAAGAGCTAAACGCCAAGCCCTACGGTAGCGGAAATTTCTACTCGCGAGAGGGACTAAAAGCCGTCATCGATAACGCGCGTAAAATTTGCGGCGACAGGCCTCTTGGGGTAAATATCCTGTATGCAAGCAACGACTACGAGCGTATCGTAAAAGACGCTTGCGACCACGGTATAAACGTGATCATCACCGGTGCGGGTTTGCCTACGAATTTGCCTGAATTTACAGTAGACTACCCGGACGTGGCTTTGGTTCCTATAGTATCCTCGGCAAAGGCGCTAAAAATCATCTGCAAACGCTGGCAGGGGCGCTACGGTAGGCTTCCAGACGGCGTGGTGTTAGAAGGACCTCTTAGCGGCGGGCATCAGGGCTTTACCTACGAGCAGTGTATCGATCCAGCGTACAGCCTGGAAAATTTGATAACGCCCGTTAGCGAAGAGATAAAGCAGTGGGGCGATTTTCCGTTATTTGCGGCGGGCGGTATCTGGGACAAAAACGATATCGATAGAGCTATTTTGCTTGGGGCAAACGGCGTGCAGATGGGTACTCGCTTTATCGGTACGCACGAGTGCGACGCTAGCGAAGAGTTTAAAGAGGTACTCCTTGCAGCCAAAAAAGAGGACATCGAGCTAATCAAAAGCCCTGTAGGCTACCCCGCACGAGGCGTTAGAACAAATTTAATAAATCTAGTCGACAAACGCCAAGGACCGAAAATCAGCTGCGTAAGCAACTGCGTAAGCCCGTGCCAGCGCGGCAAGGAAGCTAAAGAAGTTGGCTACTGTATCGCAGACCGTCTTTACGACGCATTTGCGGGGCGCAAGGAGACGGGACTGTTTTTCACGGGCGCAAACGGCTACAAGCTAAACGAGATAATAAGCGTGAAAGAACTATTTGAAAAACTGATAAATGGCGAAGATAGTTAAATTATTTTTAATATTTCTATTTTTTTTTAATAGCGCAATTTGCGCAAGCACTTTATCGAGTTTGGATAAATTCGATAAAAACTTTGAGGGCGCAACCAATAAAGAAAAAATTGCAATGCACCAAGAGCTAAGGACTCTTTACGTAAAATCCATAATGGAAAATAACGTAAATTTAAGAGTCCAAAGCTTAACTAGACTCATAAAAAGCTCAAAAGCCCTGGGGCTAGATACCAAACCGTATGAAAAAGAGCTCGCGAGCATACCGCAGTCTGCAAAGCCAAGCGAAGAAAAACCAAAACAAGAAATAAAGCAGGTCAAAAAAGAACAACAAAAACAAGAGCCAAAGCAAAAAGAAGTAAAACTAAGCCAGCTATCCTCGGCTCCGCTGGCCGCCCAAAATGCCAAAACCGTCAAAAATCAAACTTTGCAGCTTCTAGAAGCATCTGATAACGACGGGAATTTCGAGCTAAAATTTAACCGCCAGCTAAACGGCAATGATATAAAAAAAACCGACCTTAATCAAAAAGGTTCTTATAAAACGATTTATGAATTTAAAGGAATTTGGAGCGGCGGAAAACTGCAAAGATTTAAGAACTACTTGGTGGATGAGATCCGCATAAGTCAGTTTGACGAAAAAACCGTTAGGGTGGTATTCGTAAGTCAATTCGAGCCAAATTTAAAACTTAGAGTCGATAATCAGTCTTTAATTTTCTCAAAGGCTAAGCCCACGCAAAGCCAAAATTTAACGAGTCAAAGCAGTAAACAAAAAAATCATCAACCGTCTATCAAGCAAGAGCTCCCAAAAATCGCTGCAAATTCGAAATCTGAAATAACTCAAATACAACAGCAAAAAGCAACTCAAGACCAAGCTCAAAATCAAAAGCTCGCTCAGCAAAAGCAAGAAAAAGTTGCCGCGCAGACCAAGATGGATGCTAAAAGTACCCAAAGCACCACCGAAAAGGATGAGCAAGAAATCGTGTTAGCGCCCGTAAAAACGGCGGCCACTAAAAAAACCACAAGCGCTAAAGGCAAGGTTGTCGTCCTTGACGCAGGGCACGGCGGCGACGATCCGGGGGCTATAAACGGCTCTTTAAAAGAAAAAAACATCGTGCTAAGCATCGCGCAAAAGGCGGGCAAGGAGCTGCAAGGGCGCGGCTATAAGGTTTATTACACGCGTAGCAAGGATAAATTTATCAACCTTCGCGACCGCACGAAATACGCCAACGACAAAGCTGCTGACCTCTTTATCTCCATCCACGCAAACGCCGCGCCGAGCAAAACAAAGGCGGCGACTATGCGCGGCATAGAGACGTTTTTCCTCTCGCCGGCTCGTTCTGAGCGCAGCAAAAACGCCGCAGCGCTGGAAAACAAATCCGACATTGAGGAGATGAACTATTTTTCTAAGCAGACATTTTTAAATTTCCTTAACCGCGAGAAAATCATCGCCTCAAACAAGCTCGCCATCGACGTTCAGCGCGAAGTTTTGGCGCGAGCAAAATCCGTAAGCTCAAAGGCCTCCGACGGCGGCGTTCGCGAGGCGCCTTTTTGGGTGCTAGTGGGCGCGCTGATGCCTGCGGTGCTGCTTGAGGTCGGCTACATCACTCACCCTAGCGAAGGTGATCTCATAAATAACTCAAAATACCAAGATGCCCTAGCCAAGGGGCTCGCAGACGGCATAGACGTCTATTTTTCAAACCAGCAATGAAAAGCGCGCGAGTCGTTTTAAAGGGTGGCATCCCGTTTAATCCCGAATTTGACGACATTTACTTTAACGCAGACGATCCCATAGGGCAAAGCGAGTATGTTTTTAACTCCGTTTTTGATGAAATTTGGAGTAAAAAGAGCGAATTTAACGTGCTTGAGGCTGGATTTGGCGCAGGGCTAAATTTCCTCTGCGCTTTTAAAAGATTTAAAAACTCAGATAAATTTTTAAATTTCGTCAGTATCGAAAAAACGCCTATCGCTAGAGACGATCTAACCAAAATTTACGCGAATTTTAGCGAGCTAGCGGACGTTTCGAGAGAGCTTTTGGAGGCCTACCCGCCTCTTATTCGTGGATTTCATAGGTTAAATTTAGCTCCAAACGTCACGCTTACATTGTGCTTTGGCGACGTGTACGAGGTTTTGGATGAACTTAGTTTTATCGCGGACGCCGTTTTTATGGATGGTTTTGCTCCCGCTAAAAATGAAGCCATGTGGAGCGAGCTGGTTTGCGGTAAAATCGCAAATTTATGCGCATTGGGCGCTAGCGTTTGCACGTATTCGGCCTCGGGCGCGCTAAAAAGAGCCCTGCAAAATAGCGGCTTTGAGGTAAAAATGCTAAAAGGCTACGGCAAAAAGCGCGAGATGCTGCGGGCTAAATTTGCGGGCGAGCGGCAAGCTGAGAATGAAATTTGGTTTAGCAGATTTGATCCCGCTAGCAAGGCTACGCCAAAGAGTGCGCTAGTTATCGGCGGCGGCGTAGCTGGCTGCGTTTGCGCGTTTAGGTTACGCGAGCGCGGCCTCGAGGTCACGATCGCCGAAAAGCGCGGCGACATCGCGCTAAACGGCTCCGGAAATCACTGCGGGATTTTGATGCCGCTTATCACGAAGCCAACCGTAAATTTAGGCCGCATGCATATGAACGCGTTTTTGCAGGCGGCGCGCTTTTACGGCCAAAACCTCGGTGCCCGGGAGATAGAGTTTTGCGGCGCGACGGACTACGCATACGAGCAAAAGACGCTAGAGCGCTTTTACGAGTGGCGCGAATTTGACGCGGATAACGGCGTTTTTGAGCTAAAATTTGAGGACGAGCCTTATGCTAGCGCGTTTATCTTTAGCGGCGCAAAAGCTCGCCCTAGAAAGATGTGCAAGGCTGCAAGCTCAGGCATAAAAACGCTATTAAACTACGAATTTATCGGCTTTGAGACGCTTGAATGCGGCGCAGTTAGGGTGCACTTTAAGGATGGGCAAAGCATCGACGCCGACGCGCTCGTGCTTGCTATCGGCAGCGAGAGTATGGAACTCTTTGCGGACTACGACATCAG
>NZ_CALINL010000271.1 GCF_938045225.1 uncultured Campylobacter sp. | reverse complement strand
GCGCCTATGAGTATCGAAAGATTGCACGGTTGGCATAATGCTATATTTGAGAGTGGATATAGCGGTTTATTTAAAATCAAAGTAGCTCAATTTAGAGATAGCCAAATACAAGTTGTTTCTGGGGCAATGACGCGCGAAAAGATTCATTATGAAGCTGTTCCGCCAAAACATATTGAAAAAGATATGAAGTTATTTTTGGATTTTATTAATAATAGTCAAGAAAACGCTTATGTAAAAAGTGCGATAGCTCATCTATGGTTTGTAGTTATACATCCATACGATGACGGTAACGGTAGAATAACAAGGGCTTTGGCGGACTATTGCTTGCCGAATAATAATATTAAATTGTATTCTATTTCTAGCATTATTCAAAGCAACAAAAAAGCTTATTACGAGAAGCTAGAACAAACAACCAAACTTGTGAGTAATCCAAATTGTGATTTTACGGCATGGATTAAATGGCATTTAGAAATGACGAACCATGCCATCAAAGATAGTATCAATCTTATAAAGAATATTGTCTTTAAGACTGATTTTTGGGATAAATTTAGAACTTGTAATTTAAACAAGACCCAACAAAAAGTCCTAAACAAAGTATTGGACGTCGGCGTTAGTAACTTTGACGGCGGTATAGATATCGCCAAATTTGCCTCTATTGCTAAAATCAGCAAAGATATGGCTAAAAAAGAAATTGACGAGCTTGTAAAATTCGGTTGTTTAAAAATAAAAGAAAACGGGAAGAGTTATCTTTTAAATAATGATAGTAATACAGACTTAAAACATAGCTATATCGACAATGAAAACGAAGATAGCAAGTTAAAAATACAATATAAGTAAGGGAGTAAAAATGAGATCAAATATAGGTTTTAAATCTTAAAGGCGGTTTGGCTATGGAAAAATTCTCTTCGCTTGAAATTTTATTATATGAAAAGAGAAATCATATAAAAAATGGCTTTTATCATTTAAACCAGATAGTTTTTGCATACAATTCTAATCATATTGAGGGCAGTAGATTAAGTAAGGAGCAGACTAGGCATATTTATGAAACAAGCTCCTTTTTTTCGGAAAAAGACGGCGAAGAGATAAAAATAAACGATATATTAGAAACCAGAAATCATTTTAAGGCATTTGATTTTATACTTGAAAGCTTTAATGTGCCTATTACACACGAGTTTTTAAAAGAGCTTCATAGAATTTTAAAGAATGGGACTAGCGATGATGTAATAGGCGACTATAAGAAAACAGCAAATTATATAGGGGATTTTTCAACTACTAAACCAAAACAAGTTGTGCAAGAGATAGAAAGGCTACTTAGTGAATATACTATAAAAACTAATATAGACATAAAAGATATTATAGATTTTCATTATAAATTTGAAAGAATACATCCATTTGAAGATGGCAATGGTAGAATTGGTAGGTTAATAATGTTTAAAGAGTGCCTTAAAAATGGCATTACCCCTTTTATAATAGATGTAGAGCATCAGGCATTTTACTATCGTGGGCTTAAAAATTATGAGAACCAAAAGGGATTTTTAATAGATACTTGTTTGTCTTGCCAAGATGAATATGAGGCTATTTTAAAAGACTATATCGATGGTGCAAGCATTGATTTGAATGAAGCATATTCTACACTTGAAAAAGTTATGTCAGGATTTGGGACAAAAATAGATGGAGAGGCTTAAAAATTTCCCAGAAAAAAGTTCAAAAGTGTAAATTTAGGCTTTTTAGCTTTAAAATTTAAAAGGGTAAAGAGATAAGAAATGGACGATCAAAAGAAACTATATATATTTGCAGGTGTAAATGGCGCAGGTAAATCTACATTTTATATTAACCAGCTTGAAGTAGATTCTGTCATCTATGGTGCAAGGATAAATTCTGATGAAATCGTTAGAGAATTTGGCGACTGGCAAAATCCCAAAGATCAAAATAGAGCTGGTAGGCTTGCATTAAAGCTAAGAAAGTCTTACATTGAGCGAGGGATAGATTTTAATATAGAAACTACTCTTAGCGGGCATAGTATAGTTAAATTTATAAATAAAGCCAAAGAGGCTGGCTACTATATTACCCTTTATTATGTTGGCTTAAATAGCATCGAACTCTCAAAACAACGAGTGGCCATAAGAGCAGCAAGAAACGGACACTCCATTGATGAAGCAACGCTTGAAAGGCGTTTTTCACAAAGCTTTGAAAATTTAGCCCGCATTATCCCGATATGCGATGTGATTTATTTTTTTGATAATAGTGAATTGATCGAGGATAGAGAAAAACAAAAGTTTTCAAATTTAAATTTTATCGCTAAAAAGCAAAATGGCACAATCAACCTTTATTCGCCTAATAAAATAGAATGGTTTGAAAACGTTATAAAAAATAGCAAATTAAACAACATTATAAAATAAAATTAGAAAGGGAAAAGACAATGGCATTAAAAAAAGTGGAGATTTCAGACAAGCTTTTAAAAGAGCTAGGCGCGACCAAAAGTCCAAAAGAGCTTGGAGAAACTATGGAAAGTTATGTAAGTACTGGAATAGAGTGCATTAGATTTCCAAAAGATAATGTAATGCTATACAATGTTATTTTGGATTTGGCGACAAGACTGGGCAAAGAACAAGAAGCCAATACTCTTGTAAAAGAGGCGTTAAAAGAGATAAATTTAAAACTTATGAGTGAGCTATAATTAGTGAGTAGAGATGAAATTTTAAGATATTTTGCAAATAAATACATCTGGTGGAAGCTACCTTACGACGTTATGGAGACACCTGAAAGAATCGTAGCACAAGCTATGCGCTATGCAGACCTGGACGAATTCGTGCTACTTTGGAAAGTAAAAGAGGATATGATACAAGCCTTAAATAATGCGCAGTGCGGCTGGTTTGACGAGAAAAGTTGGAATTTTTGGCGTTTAGTGCTTGACTTGCCCAAAAAAGATTTACCAAAGAGAGGCTTTATGCAGTAGCAGAGCCAATTGGTCTTCTTTAACTTAAGCTCATACAAATGAGCGGTAACTTACGGTAAAAAATATGTTCTTGAAAACTAACGGGCATAGCAAATTTAAAGTTTCTAAGTTTTTAGGTGATATTTTCAACTCCGCCTAGAAGCTTCGATTTGAAATAGATGAAAGCTAGTTTTACTTCACTATGCTAGTTACTTACTTCTTACAAAGCTACAAACGCAGTGAAGTAGAGCAGAATGGCATGCTAAAGCGTGACGGTAAAGTTTAAAACTGCTCTGCAAATGCACTATCTCAGAATTTTTCAAAGAAAGTGCGTCTTATCAGTAACAAACAAAGTGCAGCTAAGTACAAGAGCGAATTAGATGAGAGTGTAAAATATTTAGATTATTGAAAAGCTTATTGCGGATTAGTTGATTACGCAATACTTCTGTAGGGGTATAAAACTGTCCTTTTGACGAGCCCGATTCTGTTGTAAAATGGTGCATAAGATACTCGTATGCATCACCCAACAAATCATCATTAACAAAAAGTCAAGCCTTCAAAGATCGCTATAAGGTTACTAAGCCCATCAACTAAATGTTTGCCTTTGACTAATTTTTCCTCATCGTTTATATAGACTTGAAGGCAGTTTACTTTTCTTTATAATGCGTTCCGACTTGTAAAATTTGTGCCGTATCGCCCTTAATCCTATAAACGATGCGGTTTTTGCCGTCTATCCTACGAGAATAGCAACCGCTAAGATCGCCCTTTAGCGCTTCGGGCTTACCTATGCCGTCTGTTTCATTACCCCTGACGATATCTTTTATGAGCGTGTTTATCTTTATGAAAAGCTTTTTGTCGCCAGTAAAATTTAAGTAATCATCCCATGCGTCAGGATAAAACTCGATATTAAGCATCAGCTAGGCTCTCAAGCTCGCTTAGATTTTTTCTTATCATCTTTGCCTTGCCACCGTCAATGTTTTCTATCACGCTTTTTAGGTACTTTTCGTCTAGATCCTCTTTTTGCGTAGTTATAGCAAAGGGTATGGCTTGCTTATTTACAGATTGCTTTAAAAATAGCTTTATCGCCGTACCAAGATCAAGACCTAGCTCTTTAAAGAGTTTGTCGGCTTCATTTTTGAGTTCTTTGTCTACTCTAAACTGTATTAATACGTTCATTTGTATGACCTTTGAAGTTAAACTGATTGCATTATAACATATTTTCTAATGTAATCTTGGTAGCACTATAAACTAACGATTACAAATCCAAAAGTTTCTTATAGTACACGATAAGATATATTATTTTTTGAACAAGATAAAATCCGCTCCATCAAAACAACACTCTTGTTTTCTAGCTTTCTTAATTCATTGATAAAGACGCTCTT
>NZ_CALINL010000270.1 GCF_938045225.1 uncultured Campylobacter sp. | reverse complement strand
AAAACGCGCTAAATGAGCTAATAAAAACCGACATCGACGCCGTTTCGCAAAAATTCTCAACCAAAAAAGGTATTTTGTGAGAGGGTTAAATTTAGCATTTAAGGCTTTTGTATTTCGTCAAATTTTGGAGCTTTTTAAAGCGCTGAAAAATCTATTAAATTTAAAGCCAAAATTTAAAACCGTGCGCCAAATTTTCTTTGCTACAAATTTTATAAATTTACTTAAAAATTTTACTAGCAAATTTATAAAATTTACGCAAAATGCTGTTTTTTCGCAGGCTTGTCTTTTGTCTAGAGTCTTGTATTTATTAAATTTCACTCAAAAAACAGAGCTGTTTAGATTTGATACTTTTGAGAGCGTCGCTCTTGTCCGCCGCCCCGCGTACGCAAAATTTGATTTAAAAGGCCATAAATGAATCTTTACGCGCGTTACGTCGGCTGGCTTTATTTTAAATATTTCATGATTTTATTCATCGCGCTCACGCTTTTTTACGTCGGCATCGACATCCTAACCAACTTAAAAGATATGCCCGCAAGCGCGAACCTAAAGCTGCTTTATTTTGGCCTAACTTCGCTTACGGCGGTAAACTACGTCTTACCGCTTGCGCTCATTTTTGCGCTGATAACTAGCAAATTTAGCATGATTCGCAGCAACGAGCTTGTGAGCTTTTACGCGCTGGGTATCGATAAAAATCGCCTGATAAAACCGCCTTTTTACATCGCGCTTGTCATTACGTTTATTTACGTTGGACTAAATTTCACGCCTTTTGCCTACGCTTACGAGTACGGGCGAAATATCGTGAAACTCTCGAATTTATCACGCACGAGCTCGGATATTTTCTTAAAATTCGAAGGCAAATTTGTCTATGTGGATAGCCTAAATCCTATTAGCGGCGAGGCTAAAGATGTGCGGATATTTGATATAAACGGCAGCAATCTGCGCAGCGCGACCTTCGGCGAAAGCGGGAAGTTTGTGGATGACGCGTGGCTTTTAAAGAACGCTAAAATCGTAAATTTGCCGCAAAATATCAAGCTTGGCGAAAAGGGACTCGATATCAAAACGCCAAGCGAGCTAAAAACGCTTGAAAATTTTAAGCCAAAGACGATAGAAAGCGCGTCAGCGGAGAGCTCGGCGATCACGATCCCGGATGCCGTGGATTATATTTTGGCGTTTAAAGACGAGGGCATCGGGCTAAATTCGACCAAAACTACGCTTTATAACCTCGCATTTGCGCCTTTTTTTGCGCCGTTTATGGTACTCATTATTTACTATTTTTTGCCGGTTACCGGACGATTTTTTAATCTCGCCTTAAAAAGCTTTATCTTCACGATCGCCTCGCTTTGCGTTTGGGGCGTGCTTTTTGTTATGATGAGGTTTGCTAGAAACGGCGTCGTCTCGCCAGAGGTCGGTGTGCTTTTACCGATTATTTTACTCGGCGCATACGCTTTTTATCTGCGTTTTGGGAGTCGTTAAGAGAGATTTAGGCAAAATTTCTGTAAAATCTAACTATTTTTAAACAAGGTCGGTTATGGATTTTACGAATTTAGCGCAAAAATACGGCACCCCTCTTTACGTTTACGATTTTGACTACATGGCGCACCGCTACGAAGCGCTTAAAAACGCGTTTCACGCTAGAAAATCTCTCGTATGCTACGCCGTTAAGGCAAACTCAAATTTAAGCGTTTTGAAATTTTTAGCCGGGCTTGGAGCCGGGTTTGACTGCGTGAGCGTGGGCGAAGTTAGGCGCGCGCTGCTAGCGGGAGCTAAAAGCTATCAGATAATCCTAAGCGGCGTGGGTAAGCGCGACGACGAGCTTAAATTTGCGCTGGAAAATGAAATCTTGATGATAAATTTAGAAAGCGAAGCCGAGATGAACCGCTTGGAGGATATCGCAAAGCAGCTGGGCAAGCCCGCTCGCATCAGCATCCGCGTAAATCCAGACATCGACGCTAAGACTCACCCCTATATCTCGACCGGACTAAACGAAAATAAATTCGGCGTAGATCTTCAAACGGCGAAAAAAATGTATCTACACGCCAAAAATTCGCCGCATCTAGAACCGGTCGGTATCCACAGCCACATCGGCTCGCAGATAACCGACATAAAGCCTGTTATCGAAGCGGCAAAGATCGTGGCAAATTTGACTCGCGAGCTAAAAGCGGCGCAAATCGACATCAAATTTTTTGACGTCGGCGGCGGCATAGGTATCGTTTACGGCGACGAGAGCGAGCCTGATCTATACGAATACGCACAGGGCATTTTAGCAAATTTAAGCGGCCTGGACGTCACGGTAGTCTGCGAGCCTGGACGCTTTATCGTCGGCAACGCGGGATATTTTCTAACTAGCGTGCTTTACGAGAAATTTAATAAAAACAAGCGCTTTGTGATCGTGGACGGTGCGATGAACGACCTTATCCGACCGAGCCTTTACCAGGCTAGGCATAAAATTTTCGCTATTAGCGGCGGCAAGACTCTTTGCGAGTGCAAGACCGAGCAGCTTCGCAAGCTAAAATTTAGCCCTTGCGACGTGGTTGGGCCGATCTGCGAGAGCGGAGATTTCCTCGCAAAAGACCGAAATTTACCGCCGTTAAACCCAGGCGATCTCGTCGTTATCAAATCAGCCGGCGCATACGGCTTTGCGATGAGTAGCAACTACAACACTCGCGGACGCGTCGCGGAGGTTGCGGTAAAGGGCGGCGAGGACTTTTTGATAAGACGCCGCGAGAGTTTTGAGGATATCGTGGCGCTGGAGCAAGAATTTTTAGGCTAGGGAGCGAAAATGCAAAACATAAACGACCTCAGAAGCGAGATAGATAAGATCGACGACGAGGTGCTAAAGCGCCTAAATGAACGCATGAATTTCGTGCGAAAGATCGGCGAGCTAAAGCAAACCAGCGGCAGCGCGATCTACCGCCCCGAGCGCGAAAGAGCGATCCTAAACCGCCTAGAGGGGCAAGACTCCGCCTTTTTAAACAAGGCTGCGATTGAGGCGATTTATCTTGAGATTTTCGCCGTCAGTAGAAACCTCGAGATGCCGGAAAAAGTCGCCTATCTAGGGCCTGAGGGCACCTACACGCACCAAGCCGCGGAGAGTCGATTTGGCGCGATGAGCGCATATCTGCCGCTAGCTAGCATCGAGGCGGTTTTTACCAAACTAAAGCACAAAGAGGCCAAATACGGCGTCGTGCCGATAGAAAATAATACAGAAGGCGCGGTAGGCGCGACGCTGGACTGCCTCGGGCGGTTTGATAGCGTCAAGGTCGTGGCTGAAATTTACATGGATATTCATCATATTTTTGCGAGCAAGTGCGAAAATTTAAAGGATATCAAACGCATCTACTCGCACCCGCAAGGCTACAATCAGTGCCGCAAATTTTTAGACGATCACATGCTTTCATCAGTCGAGTTTATCCCGGCAAAATCGACCGCACAGGCCGCGCAGCTAGCTAGCAGCGAGCCAAATTCGGCCGCCATCTGCTCTAAGATCGCAGCCAAGCTTTACGGCGTGCCGATCTTGTTTGAGACGATCGAGGACAACGCCGCAAACCGTACGAGATTTTTTATATTAAGCGATTTTAAAAACGAGCGCGCGCAAAGAAATAAAACGTCTATCTTAGCAAAGACCGAGCACCGTCCGGGCGGGCTAGTGGAGCTACTTTTGGCATTTAGAGACGAGGGTATAAATATAACCAAACTAGAGAGTCGCCCGATAAAACAGCGCGAATTTAAGGCGAATTTTTATATAGATTTCGAGGGGCACATCGACGACGACAACGTCCAAAAAGCGATACAAAAAGCGATAAGCTACGGTCACGAAATCGCGTGGCTAGGAAGCTACGTCGCGTGGGAGGAATGAGATGAAATTTAACGAAAATTTGGCAAATTTAGTAAGCTACGAGGCGGGCAAACCTATCGAGCTAGTCGTGCGCGAATACGGCATCGACGCGAAAGACGTCATCAAGCTAGCCAGTAACGAAAACCCGTACGGCACGAGCCCCGCGGTAGTAAAAGCAGTCGGCGAGATAGTAAATAAAATGCATCTTTATCCCGACGACAGCTACTTCGAGCTAAAGGCAGCGCTAGCGAGCAAATTCGGCGTCGGCGAAAAATCTATCGTCATAGGCTCTGGAAGCGATCAGATAATAGAATTTGCCGTGCACGCAAAGGCAAACGCGAACAAGGGAATTTTAACCGCGGGCATAACATTTGCTATGTATGAAATTTACGCTAAAGCAACGGGCGCGAAGGTCTTTAAAACAAAGAGCAAAGAGCATGATCTAGGCGAGTTTTTGCAAATTTACAAGGCAAACAAAGACAAGATCGGCGTGATATTTTTATGCGTACCGAATAACCCTCTCGGAGGCTGCTTAGACGCCGAGGAAATTTATAAATTTTTAGAACAGATTGACACCGATACGCTTGTGGTTATCGACGGTGCGTATCAGGAGTTTGCTAAATTTAAAGACGCGAAAAAAGAGATAAAACCGCGCGAGCTCATAGCTAAATTTCCAAACGCGATATATCTGGGCACGTTTTCTAAGGCTTACGGTCTCGGCGGTATGCGCGTAGGATACGGCATCGGCGAGCAAAGCGTGATGAACGAGCTAGGTAAACTAAGAGCACCGTTTAATATAACGACGCTTAGTTTAAAAGCTGCTATCGAGGCGCTAAAAGACGAAGAATTCGTAAAAATGACGCTTGATACGAATTTTAAAGAGATGAAAAAGTATGAAAAATTTGCCGACCTTCACGGCATAAAGCGTCTGCCGAGCTTTACGAATTTTATCGTTTTTGAGTTTAAGCGTCAAAACGCGAGCGAGCTTGCTCAAAAACTATTAAAAAAAGGTATAATTTTACGTGACCTAAAAGGCTACGGATTAAACGCGATTCGCATAACGATCGGGCAACCAAATCAAAACGACGTAGTTTTAGAACAAATCGAGGGAAATTTAAAGTAAATGGATTTTAAAACCGCAATTCAACAAATCGGACAGGTCTATCACAACCTCTCGTTAAGACAGCGCCTAGTCGCTGCGGGCTCGGTCGTGCTCGTGGTCGGTTTTTTAGTGTTTTTGAGTATTTATAAAAGCTCAAATGAAGGCTACGACGGTTACAGCGTACTTTTTGAAGATACATCTGCTGCAGACTCCGCGCTAATTATTCAACAGCTTGAAAAAGATAAGGTAAAGTACAAAATTTTAAATGAGGGCACGATTTTGGTGCCAAACTCGGACGTTTACCGCGAGAGGATCTCGATCGCGTCGCTTGGGATTTTAAAAGACGGCAAGGTCGGATTTGAGATTTTCGATAAGCAAGAATTCGGTGCGACGGATGCCGAGCAAAAGGTTAAATTTCAGCGTGCTCTCGAGGGCGAGCTGGCTCGCACGATAGAAAGTCTAGCGCCGATAAATAAAGCCATCGTGCGTATCGCGATACCCAAAGAAACGATTTTTACCGAGCGAGCCACGCCGCCAAGCGCCTCTATCGTGTTAAATTTAAAAGACGGACAGAGCTTAAATTTAAAACAAATCACGGGCATTAAAAATTTAGTCGCCGCCGCGGTGGCAAATTTAAAACCAGAGCAAGTAAAAATCGTGAGCCAGGACGGAGTACCGCTAGGCGAGGAGGACGGCGAATACGATAGCGATCAGATCACGCAACAAATCCGCTACAAACGCGACGCAGAGCACAATCTAGAAGAAAAAATCATAAACGTCCTATCGCCTATCGTGGGTGGATCGGATAAGGTCGTAGCAAAAGTCACCATAGACTTTGACTTTGCTAGAAAAGATAGCCAAAGCGAGACCTTTGATCCAAACTCTGTAGCTAGAAGCGAACAAAACGTCGAAGAAAAACGCCAAGGCAGCAAAGAAGCCGAAGTGCAAGGCGTACCTGGAGCCGTGAGTAATATCGGTCCGGTTGAAGGTCTTCAAGACGGTAAAATGAAAGAGTTATACTCTAAAAGCTCATCCACGACAAACTATGAGATCTCAAAAAAAGTCGAGCGCGTAAAAGATCAGTTTGCTAAGATAAACCGCCTAAGCGCCGCTGTAGTCGTGGATGGAAAATATGAAAATAAAAAAGACGAAAAGGGAAGCCCGACCAGTGAAATAGCCTATGTACCGCTTGATAAAGAGCAACTAGCGCGCATAGACGCTCTCATTCGCCAGTCCATCGGTTTTGACCAAAACAGAGGCGACGAGGTTACTGTTAGTAACTTTGAGTTCCAGCGCCAAGATAAACAAACGCCGGCCAGTAAGGTGCAGTCGTTTTTTGAGCTTTATGTAGTACCGTTTTTACCTATCATCAAGTATCTTTTTGCGGCTGTTTTACTGTATGTATTCTATAAAAAGGTTATTGCTCCGTTT
>NZ_CALINL010000269.1 GCF_938045225.1 uncultured Campylobacter sp. | reverse complement strand
AGATAAATAAATTTGCATGCTGTGAGCCTGGGCCTTTTTCTGAGCTAAATAATGCGCCATTTTCGCCAAGTTTTAGACCAAAGATAAGTGCTAGTAAAAGCAAAATAGCGATGATCAGTGGCAAAAACCCGATAGCTTTTGCAGTGGTTTCATTTTCAGGTAAAATGTAGCCATTTTTCTTGAAAGCTCGTCCCACAAAGACGCCAGCAAACAAGCCAACAACGCCAGCAATAGCGGTCATATCTCCACCTCCAAGGCGCAAAAACGCCCTCCAAGGGCAGCCTAAAAATATGAGGCAGCCTATCATCGCAAACACGCCTAAGAAAAACCTAGAAAATGCCGCGCTACCAGATACTGGAGTGAAATTTCTACTCCAAAGCATGCTGGCTAGAAAGCCTCCGATGATAAGCCCTAAAATTTCAGGCCTTAGATACTGCACGACTTTGGCCTGGTGAAAGCCAAGCGCACCCATGCTATCTCGTAAAAAGCAAGCCGCGCAAACGCCCATATTGCCGGGGTTGCCAAAATACACAAGTAGCGCGCCTAAAGCGCCGAGCGCCGCACCTGAAACGATAAACCATTTTGAATTTGAAAAATTCATGAAGTGTCCTTTGAAAAGGTAAAATCGACCCGATTTCTTAGGCGTTATTTTACTAATGTTAAAATAAAAAATTAATAAAATTTGCTTGCGATTTAATCAAATTTGAAAGGGAATATAAAATTTAACTTAAGCAGTTAAATTTACATAAATATTAAACGTGTTTAAAATTTGCAGATGTTAAATTTACGGCCGTGTAGACAGCTCAAAATATGCCAAAAACAACCACAAAAAGCAGCTATTGTTTTGATTGTAAAAAAGGACGGCCAAATTTAGCCGGCTTTACCGCGCTAGCGTGCCGCCCCCTTGCACAACTTTAATCAAATTTGAGGCTAGATTTACTTTTTCTTGCCGTCTTTTTGTTCGCTTGCAGCACTAAATTTCTCAGTCTCTTTTGCACTAAAATTTGACGTGTCTTTAGCTTTTTCGCAACCGTCTAGTAGGGGCGAGGCGATATTTTGTATCCCGCCGTTTAGGTCGATGCCTACTTGCTTCATTAGGTCGTCTATTATAGGCGCGTTTACTTTATAGTTTAAAGACGCGTTTACGATTTGATCAGATAGCGAAGCGCCCGAGTTGCTAACGCCGCCATTAGCATTCAAGCCCGAGCCGCTCTGA
>NZ_CALINL010000268.1 GCF_938045225.1 uncultured Campylobacter sp. | reverse complement strand
AAGTGGATGTCAAACTCGGCCACGCCGTGCGCGCCACGCTAAAACTAGACGTCGAGGGCGAATAAGTGTTTCACGCGACTACAATTTTAGCCTACAAAGGCAAGAATAAATCGGTCATCGGCGGCGACGGACAAGTGAGCTTTGGCAACACGGTACTAAAAGGCAATGCGGTAAAAATCCGCAAAATCCACGGCGGCAAGGTTCTAGCGGGCTTTGCCGGCAGCACCGCCGATGCGTTTAATCTCTTTGATATGTTTGAAAACAACCTCGAACACGCCAAAGGCGACCTGCTAAAAGCGGTGATCGAATTTAGCAAAGAGTGGCGCAAGGATAAATACCTGCGCAAGCTAGAAGCTATGATGCTAGTGCTTGATAGAGAGAAAATTTTCCTTTTGAGCGGAACTGGAGACGTCGTAGAGCCAGAGGACGGCAAAATAGCCGCTATCGGAAGCGGCGGCAACTACGCCCTATCCGCAGCCAGGGCTCTGGATAAATTTGCTCAGATCGACGAAGAGGAGCTCGTAAAAGAAAGCCTAAAGATCGCTGGCGAAATTTGCATTTATACAAACACGAACATAAAAACCTACGTTTTAGAATAGAGAAAAGATGAATTTAACCCCAAAAGAGATAGTGAAATTTTTAGACGATTACGTCATCGGGCAAAAGGACGCCAAAAAGATCATCGCCATCGCGCTGCGAAACCGTTACCGCAGGATGAAACTAGATAAAACGATGCAAGATGATATCATGCCAAAAAACATTCTAATGATAGGCTCGACTGGCGTAGGTAAAACAGAGATCGCAAGGCGTTTGTCAAAGATGATGGGCTTGCCGTTTATCAAAGTAGAAGCTAGCAAATACACCGAGGTTGGCTTCGTAGGACGCGACGTTGAAAGTATGGTGCGCGACCTGGCGGCCGCGTCGGTAAATTTGGTTAAAGCCGAAAAGCGCGAGAAAAACCGCGAGAAAATCGATGAATACGTAAAAGATAAGATAATAAAAAAGCTCCTGCCGCCTCTACCAACGGGTGCAAGCAAAGAGAAAAAAGCCGACTACGAAAAAAGCTACGAAAAGATGATGAGTAGGCTCGAAAACGGCGATCTAGACGATCTAAGCATCGAGATAGAAGTCGTACAAAATAGCTTTGACGCAGGAGCCAATGTACCGCCCGATATGGCGCAAATGCAAGAGAGCTTCGTCAAAATCATCGGCCTAAGCAACAAAACCGTCAAAAAAGAGATGAAGGTAAAAGACGCAAAAGAGGCGCTCAAAAACGAAGCTAGCGATAAAATTTTAGATATGGAAAGCATCAAAACCGAAGCCGTGCGAAGAGCAGAAAACGAGGGCATAATCTTTATCGACGAGATCGACAAGGTCGCGGTAAGCTCCGGAAACTCAGGCAGGCAAGATCCGAGTAAAGAAGGCGTACAGCGCGACTTGCTACCTATCGTGGAGGGCTCGACGGTGACGACCAAATTTGGCGCCATAAAGACCGATCACATCCTTTTTATTGCCGCAGGCGCCTTTCACATCAGCAAACCAAGCGATCTAATCCCCGAGCTTCAGGGGCGTTTCCCGCTACGAGTTGAACTTGATAGTCTAGATGAAAACGCGCTGTATCAAATTTTAACTCAGCCAAAAAATTCGCTACTCAAGCAGTATGAAGCGCTTTTAAAAACCGAAAACGTTGAGCTTAAATTTAACGATGACGCCATAAAAGCTATCGCAAAAATCGCTCAAAACGCCAACGAAAAAATGGAAGATATCGGCGCTAGACGCCTGCATACCGTGATCGAGCGCGTGATCGAGGATATCAGCTTTGAGGCTAACGAGCACGGCGGCGAAACGGTAGAAGTAGACAAAGCTCTCGTAGAAAAGCGCCTATCAGACGTCGTCGAGGATCAAGATCTAGCGAGATATATCTTATGAAATCAGGCTTTGTAAGCATCATCGGTCGCACGAATGCAGGCAAAAGCTCCCTTTTAAATTTTTTGCTTGATGCGAAGATCACCATCGTCTCGCACAAGCAAAATGCCACGAGGCGCAAGATTAGTGGAATCGTGATGAACGGCGAGGATCAGATCGTTTTTACAGATACGCCGGGACTTCACGAGAGCAACAAAACGCTAAACAAACTCATGATAAACGAAGCTATAAAATCCATGGGCGACTGCGATGCGATCATATTTTTGGCGCCCATTCACGACAGCATAGACGACTACGTCAAATTTCTAAATTTAAATCCACAAAAACCACATATCTTGGTGCTCACCAAGGTTGACGAAGTCTCAAACGCTAAGGTGCTGGGAAAAATCACACAATATCAAAAATTTCAAGACAAATTTACAGCACTTTTGCCTTTTAGCGTCAAAAAGCAAACCTACAAAAAGCCGCTTTTGGATGAAATTTGCAAGCTTTTGCCAGAGCACGAGTATTTTTACGATCCGGAATTTTTAACACCGACAAACGAAAAGGAAATTTTTCGTGAATTTATCCTTGAGGCACTATACGATAATCTAAGCGATGAGATCCCCTATTCCACCGACGTACTCATAGATAAGGTCAAAGAAAAACCGGAAATAACTGAAATTTATGCTACCATAATTACCGAGCGCGAGATACATAAATCTATGATTATCGGAAAAAATGGACAAACCATCAAAAGAATCGGGATAAATTCAAGAAAGTTAATATCAAGTTTTACCGGTCAAAAAATACTCGTAAAGCTCGTTGTAGTCGTAAAAAAAGACTGGCGCAAAGACGAAAAAACTATAAAAAGCTTGAATATTTTATAAATAATTATTAAGTCATATATTTTTATGGTATAATGAATGCGTCTAATTAGCCAATATATGGTAAGATTGACTCAAATTTGAGGTTGCAATGAAGGATACTTAAAAATGGCAAAAAACAAAAATGGAGCAGCAAGTATAGTCACGTATGACCCTTACATGCAAACTTCATATGCATTTTCTGGTAACAAAATTTCACAAATAGATCTAAGTAAAGCAAATAAAAATAACTTTTTTATATCATATATAAAATATAAAGACCTATTGATAGGAAACATAGAAATTCCAATATCAACAGAAGAAGATGATATATCAAATTTAATAACAATTAAGGCATATGAACAATTTAATTTAGATCCATCTTCTGAGTATAAGATTGTGTATAATGAAACGGTAAGTATATCGTCTGAAACCAAAATTTTTGGTTTTAGACGACCTTTTATATCTACTCTAAAATAAAACGGTATATGCCGCACCGCCGTTTTGAAGTTAATCCACTATACAATCTCGATTTCCGTTTACAGTAAAGAGTCTATTATGAAACTGACGTTGATGTTTCGCGAATATTGCAGCCTCTGCCACAAAATGCGCGAACAGCTTAAACCGTATCAAGAAAGATTTGGCTTTGAGCTGGAAATTCTTGATGTTGATGAAGATCCTGTCTTGGAAGAAAAATATAATGAACTTGTCCCTGTTTTGCTTGATGGCCAAACAGAAATTTGCCATTGGTTTTTGGATGAGGAAAAATTGAAAACCTTCTTGGAAACAAAATGTAATGGGTATAACGGCTGAAAGTATTTCTGTTTTGATAAGTTGGTTTCGATAATTGAAAACAGCTCGTCTGAAAAATTTTCAAAGAATTTCAAGATTTTGTTCTTACGCTACCGCTATATGAATAAAAGACTGCCTGATTTTTTATTTCAGACAGCCTTTGAAATATCATGAGGGGTAAGCATCATCCCCTCTGTTTTATTTAACCGGCTACGGGTGTAGTCGGAGCAACCGGTTTTCCGGTGAAAGAAGCACGTTTTGCGGCTTGGTAAATAGCCAGTCGTCTGCGATGTGGCATTATTTTTCCTTTCTGTGATTTAAAGGATTATTCTGAAACGGAAGATGAGTCAAATCGTGCATTTACCGTTTAATAATCCTGTCGTTGATTGTTTATTGGTCTTTTATCGATTATTCAATATATTGTGAGATGTTAGGTTAGGATGATAGCTGTTTTTTATTTAGACTAAAAGATGAATTGTGTAAAGTTAAATACTTGTTTCGTAAGGTTTGACGTTCATATAAAAAGCCCCTGTTATCAGGGGCTTTTTAGTGAGGATTAGTCCAATTTACCG
>NZ_CALINL010000267.1 GCF_938045225.1 uncultured Campylobacter sp. | reverse complement strand
AATTTAGCGCATTTTTCTCGCCGAACATCATTTCATCGACTTTCTGTTTTAGCGGTTCTATGTTTGGCGCACGGTTTTGTAAAATTTGCTCGGCTACTTTGAGGATCTTTTCGCTTAGATCCTTGACGCTAGGCTCCGCCCAAAACGAATAATTTAGATTAAAATGCGTAACGGCCGGCGCAAATTTGTATCCGATAAACTCGCAGCTGCCATCCAAAAACTCGCACTGGCCGCTATAGTCGGTGGAGATAACCGGCTTTTTGTAGTGTACGCCTTCGATTGCCGGCATATTTAGCCCCTCGCCGCGCGTCGGTAGCACGACGATATCGCACTGCTCGTATAGATTTGCCACGTCGAGCGCGGTTAGATCTTCGTTTAGTATCACGCGGATTTTATCGCGGTACTTTTTATCGACTAAAAGCTCGATTTGTTCGGTTACGCTGTTGTGCGGATTGGGGAAGCTTTTTATCGTTAGGCTCAGCTCGAATTTAGCTTTTTTGCAGGCTTCGTTAAAGGCTCGCAGTAGCACGTCGGCACCCTTTCTAGGTAGGCACGACGAGATGTGAAAGAGCTTTATCTCGCGCTTTTGGTTGCTGTTTTCTTGCGAAACGCTTGGCGCAGGCGGCGTTTTTAGCGGTATATCGACCACTTTTACGGGTGTATAGCAGCCATTGTCGATGAGAATTTTTTTGATGAAAAAGGTCGAAACTAAAATGCCTTTATACTTGGAGTTTAAAATTTCGATCGTCCTAGGCGGGATACGCGACTCCTCCCAGAAAAATACCGCGATCTCAAAGCCGTAGCCTTCGCGCACGTCTTCGATTAGCGGGTAGTGGTGGTAGATCGCGACCTTGTCGTCGCTTCTGATTGCGGGTGTGTTTTTATCCGGCACTATGCTTCTTAGCGTTTCGTACTCGTCTTTGGTTATCGCGATGTCTTCGATTTTATCGAAATAGTTTGCGTGATAGCAGATAACAAAGACGTTTTTTACTTTGTTTAGTAGCCTAAATATGATGTTTCTATTTATTGCGGCTAGACTGTAGTGTCCGCTGATGTTGCCGATTACCGTTAGCTCGCTAAAGTTTTCTTTAAATTTGAGATTTTTTAGCTCCAAATTTTGCTCGTACTCTTTTGAGTGCTTTAGTTCAAAAACGTTCGGCTCGAAAACGCCCTCTTGCGAGACGTAGATATCGTCCCTTATTTGGCCTTTGAGGCTAAAAATTTTTGCCCTAAGAGCCGGGAATTTATTTAAAAATATCTTGAGATTCTTTTTAAATTTAGGGTTGTTATTTGCCGTCTTTTCGGTTAAATTTATACCGAATTTGAGCGCTTTTTTGAGATTATCTTTAGCTAAATTTTTGCAAAATCTCAAAAACTTATATACCCAAATAAGCGGCTTTGCGACCCTTTTAAATTTGGCGACGAAAATTTTAAGATGCTCGATATCGTTTTTGATAACGGGAGCTTCGTTTTCTAGGACGTAAATTTTGTGGTTTAGCGCGAGATATTTGCCGAGTAGATTTTCTAGATCTTCGTGCAGGCGCGCATTTTCATTTTGCAAATTTGCGATTTGATTTTTGCTTTCCATCAGCTCAAGCGAGCTTTTCCAAAGAGCCTCTTTTGTCTCCAAAGACTCCTTCCAAACGTCGTTTTTTAGCTCAAGCATCTGAGTTTTGTTTTCAAATGCCGACACGTCGAATCTATCGGCCAACTCTTCAAAGCTATAGCCGCTTTTGGCCGCATTTAAAAACGCTTCGCGCGTTTTTTCGTCGCCGTTTTTAAGCCCCAAAATCGCGTAATCAAGCCCGACGCTGCTCAAAACATCTCTTAGCGTAACGTTTTGGTTTTGTAAATCCTCGCTAAAGCTCAAATTTGAGTTCAGCCTCATCATAAAAGTATCGCTAAAGCCCTCAAATTCGCACAGATACTCAAGTAGCATCGGCGGGATAGGCTTAACGTGCGTAATGTCTAGATAGAAATTTAGCGTAGCAACGCGTAAGTTTTCGGGATTTGGCGTTTCAAGTATCAAGATACCGCCGTCTTTTAGAACTCGGCGCGCTTG
Organism: uncultured Campylobacter sp.; assembly: GCF_938045225.1. Classification (GTDB taxonomy): domain Bacteria; phylum Campylobacterota; class Campylobacteria; order Campylobacterales; family Campylobacteraceae; genus Campylobacter_A. The sequence goes on along the minus strand of NZ_CALINL010000267.1, from coordinate 3,130 downwards.
TTTTATTAGCTCGCAAAGCTCGCTAAACTCCAAGTGCTCCACAAGCTGGAATGCGCTAACGAGCGCAAGGCTTGAGTCTTCTAACTGTCCTAAAAATTCTATCGCTCCTTGCTTTTTGGCCTCAAGCGCATTTTTTTCGCACTCTTTTATCATCTCATCGCTAACGTCGCAACCGCGCGCGGCAAAGCCGTTTTGCTTTAAAATTTCAAGCCACTCGCCTCTGCCGCATCCTAGATCGACCGCCGCCGGCTTTTCATCGTTTTGTTTTAAGATTTGCAAAAACGGCTCGTAAGCAAGCAGGCGTTTTTTGATCTCGCTCTTATCTCCCCTAAATTTATCCTCGAAACTTTTATAAAATTTATCCATTTATTCTCTTTACTTCTAAACTCGGTTCAAGATACGCAAGGCCGACGAAATCGGGCTTGCTAAAATTTACGACGTTAAAAATGATCGCGTTGTCGCGCCATTCGTAGTTGTTTTGCAGATGGTTGTCGCTATCGTGTAGCGCTATCGTTACAGAAAACGATCCGACGCCCAAATTTGCGTCAAATTCAAAACTAAAGTCGTACTCCTCGCCTTTTTTGAGATTTTTTAAAGCTTGCTTTAGATGGTAAGTGTTTGTGCCGTAGACGACCTGCGAGAAGCGATTTTTGATCTGATAGCCCAGTACCAGCGAGGGCAAATTTTCGTTTGCTTGCACCGTTACTTTTAGTTTGATTTTTTTGCCGACTTCTAAATTTTGTATCTTTTTGCCTACGGCGTCTAAAATTTCCACGTTTTTTATGCAGGCTTTTTTGTTGCCGGATATGGTTGCGATTTTGCCGTTTTCTAGGGCTACTTGCGAGATTTGTACGTCTTGTTTTTTTGAGATTAGGGCGTTGTAATAATCAAGCACGGCTTCAGGCTCGCCGTCTTTTAAAATTTGCCCTTTTTCTAGCAAGATTACTCGGTCGCAGATCGATTTTATCGCACCGCTATCGTGCGAAACTATGATGAGTGTAGTGCCTAGGCTTTTAAATTCTTTTATCTTATCAAAGCTTTTATGCTGGAAATACACATCGCCGACCGATAGCGCTTCGTCGATGATGAGTATATCGGGGCGGTTTGCCGTGACGACCGAAAAAGCAAGGCGCATCTGCATGCCGCTGCTGTAAATTCGCACGGGATAATCAAAATACTCGCCTATCTCGGCAAAGTCTTCGATATAGGCTATTATTTCGTCGATTTGCTCTTTTGAGTAGCCCATGAGAGAGCAGGACTGATAGGCGTTTTGCCTGCCTGTTAGATCGCCGTGAAAGCCCATGCCCAGCTCCAAAATAGACGAAATTTTAGCGCTGCTCGTTACGCGGCCGCTTGAGGGCTTTAGCGTGTGCGATATGATTTTTAAAAGGGTGCTCTTGCCCGCTCCGTTTTGACCGATTAGTCCGACTACTTCGCCGGCTCCCACGTCAAAGCTTACGTCTTTTAGTACGGTTTTTACGTTTTTTTCTTCTTTATTTTTGCTAAACCACGAGGCAAATCGCTTAAAGTTGCTTTCGTAATCCAAGTAAGTTTTACAGATATTTTGAACTGATAAAATCATAAAACGTCCGCCATCTCTTCTTCGGCTCGTTTATAAACGAAAAATGCGGCTCCAAGGCTTGCCGCGCCGATAATAATCGGATAAATCAAAAGTGAAAAATTGGGCATCTTGTCGTAAATCAAAATATCGTGATAGCCGCTAACGACGCCAACAAGCGGATTTATGTAGATGAGCTCTTGCAAATTTGACGGTAAAATGCTCGTCATATAAACGATTGGCGTTAGCCAAAATAAAAACTGCAATACGATGGCGATGATCTGGCCTACGTCGCGCATAAAGACGTTTATGACGCCGAAAAACAGCCCAAATCCTACGGCTAGCATCATAGTAATGACGGACAAAATCGGCAAAAAGATCAAATTTGCGCCGGCAAAATGTCCCAAAAAAGCAAATACGACTGCTATTGCGGCGAATAAAATTAGATTGTTTATCACTGAGCTTAAAACTACGGTAGCCGGAAGGACGATTTTGGGAAAAGACATTTTTTTGATTATGTTGGCATTATCGGTAAAAATGCCGATGCAGCGCGAAAAAATCTCGCTAAAAAGCATCCAGCAAAGCATCCCGCTCATTAGGTAGATTGCGTATGCGTATTTGCTATCGATGCCGGGTAGCTTGGCTGAGAGTACCGAGGAGAGTATGGTCGCGTAGATGAGTACCTGGGCTAGCGGATGCAGTATCGCCCACGCTACGCCCAGCTTGCTTTTTGCAAATTTGGTTATAAACTCGTTTTTGACCGAATTTACGATAAAAAACCTATACGTATAAATATTTGAAAACAATCTTTCGTCCGATTTAGCTAAATTTGCGTGATTTTACCAAATAAAGGCTAAAAATAAAGAAAAATCGAAATTTAAATACTTAGCTTAAATTCCTCTTTCACCTCTCCGATTTCGCTTGTTTCTATTAGTCCTCGCTTCTTTAGCTCTTTGACTAAATTTTCGGACGCTTTTTTGGTTACCTCCATATCTGCATTTATGCCGCCTGCAGCCGAAAACATCCAGTATTTGTGCATCTCGGCCCATTCGAGCAGCTTGTTTACTTTTTCCATTTTAGTATCGCTGGGCGCGACCGAAATTTTGGCTAGCTCTAGTTCTTGATGATATACGGCGATTTGCAAGACGTTTTCTATATATTTTTTTAGATTTTGTCCGCTAATGTAATTTTTTAACTTATCTATTTTGTCGATAATTTTTACTAGCGGATCAAATAGGCTTTCGTCTACTTTGCCTTCATCTTTGATCTTCATTATCTTATCGATCTTAGGAACTAGCTCTAGGAATGTTTTTTCTATTCTTTGTTTTAATATTGGTTTACCTAAACAGTAAAAAATATAGTCAAATGCAACGATTAAAATTATTGAGAATATGAAAAGTATTATGCCTTCTGTGAAGATATATAAAAAGAATAATGCGAAAAGAAATGATAGAAAGAAAGCTATGGAAAACCTGCTTGTCCCAGATGGGAAGTTGTAGCGTTTGCTGGGCTATCTGCTGGCTTAAGAGGTCTTGTCGCTCAGGGTGTATGGCAGCTCGTTTTTGCTTATAG
>NZ_CALINL010000266.1 GCF_938045225.1 uncultured Campylobacter sp. | reverse complement strand
TCAAAGACAACCCTTAGCTTGCCATTTGGATGATCGCTCGTTGCTGGGTAGCTAAAAAGACCGCCGCCTTTTAGTAAAATTTGATGCAGGTCGCTCACCATGGCGCCTGAGTATCTGAGACGGTACCCCTGCAAAAACAGCTCGCGGATAAATTTAGCGTGAGTTTCGCTCCAGCCCTTTTGCGTCGCGCCGGTGGCGTTTAGCTTGCCTTTTTGCGCAAGCGCTAGATTTTTGATAAATTTAAACTCGCCATCCCTACCCAGGCGGTAGAGCGCGGGAGCTGTATCACCCTCGCAAAGCACGAGCTCGAGGCGCGGGCCGTAAACGACGTAGGCGGCGGCTTTTAGATTTTGCGGCGTTAGCTCATTTTCGTAAATGCCAAAAATCGAGCCGATGGAAAAATTTACATCCACCAGGCTAGAGCCGTCTAGCGGATCGTAGGCAACGATAAATTTAGCGCTCTCGTTTAGCGCCAGCATATCCTCTTTTTCTTCGCTAACGAGCGCTTTTACGCAGGCTAAATTTGCAAACTCGGCCGTGATTATCTCGTCGCTTCTCACGTCTAGCTTTAGCTGCGTATCACCCGTGGCGTTGGCGTGATCAGTGTAGCCCAGATCGGCGTACTTTATCTCTTCGCCGATTTTTACGGCGATTTTTTTAATCGTTTCGAAAATTTCGTTCATTTTAAAACCTTTGCGTTTTTTAGTATCCACTCGCAGATAGCCTGCGTATCGTCTAGATCGAAGTTTGGCTTATCGATCTCGTAGTCTCTTTTGTAGCTTGCGATCGCGTTTGAAAAGCTAAGATAATCCTCGTTTATCTCGTCCTTAAATACGCTAATGCGCGGCAGCGGTAGGGTCTTTAGCCCCTCTACTAGCAGAAGGTCAAACTCACCCACCATCGCTACGACGTCCTCCACGCTCTTGCTCTCTTGCGAGAAAAAGGTCGTGCGCGTCGGACTCATGACCGCTACCTCGGCGCCTATTTGGCTAAATTTATAGCTATCCTTGCCCTCGACGTCAAATCTCGCCTTGTCGCCCGGGTCGTGCTTGATGATCACGACTTTTAGTCCGTCATCGATAAATTTTTTAGCAACCTTTAAAATAAGCGTAGTTTTACCGCTATTTGAAGGCCCTGAAAACGCCATCGCCGCTTTTTTCATTTTTCTCCGAATTTTTGAAATTTATGCGGATTATAGCAAATTTAGGCTTTTTAAAAGCAAAATTTATCTAAAATAGCGCCAAATTTAAAGAGGTTTTAAAATGAAAAAGAGCGTATTTTTCTTAAGTTTTATTTTGGCGTTAGTCGGTTGCGCGGATAAAAAATATATCCACGAACCGCTAAAAAACGAGCTTTTAGCCTACACTAGCAAGTCTGAGATCATAGATGCCAAGACGAATATCCTAATCGTCGCGACCTATCTAAATCCGATCTATAACGAGCTGATCGATGAACAAAAAAGAGAGAAATTCGTCGTGGCCGTACACCCCAAAGAAGCTAAAATTTTAGAGGAGAGCTTCACGGCAAACGGCTCGCAGCGAGGCATCATGGTTAGACGCCTAGCCGCAAACGATCCGCTTTTGCAAAAAATTAGCTTTGAGGTTCCGTGGGCTCAATACTTTGAAGTCAGCACCCCGGAAGTCTCAAACGACAAAATCAATCTTGATTTCGAAATTTATCCGTCAAAGAAGGCGTCTTTAAGCTTTCAAAAAGTGTCGAAATCGATGTACTGGAACGGAGAAGCCTTAGGTAAATAACGTAGTTTGCGAGTACCTTTTTGCCGTAGTCGCGACTCTCGGCAAAGGGTACGAGCTCCATGGATAAAAACGGCTCATACTCGCCTTCGTTAAAAAGGTCGCCTCGCTGAAGCATTTTCTTAGTAAAGCCTATACCGCCGTTATATGCGTAAGCGACGAATAGCGGATGATAGAGGTATTTCTCCAAATAATTTAGATGATGATCCGCAAATTTTAACGCAAGACGCGGGTCAAACATATCGTCTTGGTCGAAATTTGGGATTTGTAGCTCTTTTTTGCCGATATGGTTAGCCAAAAACGGCATAAATTGCATCATACCAAGCGCATAAGAGGTCGAGATGACGGCTGGGATAAAGCGGCTCTCTTGTCTGCCGATCGCGTAAAGAAGCGCTTTTCTAGTCTCGTTTACGTCCTCTAGCTCATCAACAAACGGCATGACGAAGTAACTATCCTTGTAGCCGCTTGCTTTTTCCATCAAGTATGCGTAGTGACCCAGCGTCTCTTTGGTGTTAAAAGTCTCGGAGTGCTTTGCGGCGTCCTGCGCGCTCATCTCTTTTATCATTTTAAAAGTCTTTTGCCACAAAAACGGATCTTTTATGTCGTAGTCCGCCACCTTTTCTTTTGTAGGCGTCGGCGAAACGATATTTACGGCGGGACTACCGGTTAGCTCGTTTGCGTAGAGAGTATAGATATTTACGTCGTGGCTTTGATTTAGCTTCTCAAGATAGCTTCTGTCACGACTTAGCAGATATAGCCAAAATACTGCGTTATCCTTGCGGTCTTGCCTCTCAAAGGCTGCCTGCGCTCTAGTAAAAAATCTAGCCGCATCTTTTGGAGAATTTAACAAAACCGCATTAACGCCGAGCATAAAGGCGTCCTTGCCGGCAAGCTCGGTTTCTTTTATCGCGAGAAAATTTTGCCTAAATTTAGCGTATTTTTTATCGATTATCAAATCGTTTGCTAGAGTATGAAACTCCTTTTTAGCCGCGAGTAAATTTATAAAATTTACGTCAAATATCTTGTCGAATTTATCCTTTTGCGAAGACTGGTTAAAATAAACCAAAAACGCGTCCGTATCGTTAAATTTGGCAAATTCGTCCTCGGGGTGCTTCTCGTTTAGCGAGCTCAAGCGGCGATAAAGAAGCGGATCGGAGTCTTTAAATTTATCCGCCAGCTTTTGCCTCGTCTCCTTTTTTAGCTTCATCATAAAAGGCACTCTGAGGTGCTGTTTTTGGCAGGTTACGTTTGCGTCTAGGATATTTTTTGCGCTTACGCCGTCGCACTCGCTTTTTACTTTTTTGGGCGGCAAAATCTCAGCCAGTTTCTTTGCTAGTACGCCCGCTCGGCGAAAGACGTCTTTGTTTAAAATCTGCGCCTGCTCCTTGGTGTAGTCGCCTTCGGTTAAAAGGCGGTAAAAGTAGTAATCCTTAGCAAGCCCCTTAGGCTCGTCTTTTATCTCCTCAAAGCTCTTAACTCCGCCAAACGCCGCCGTCGCAAAAATCGCGGGCAGGATAAATTTAAGCAGCGTACGCAAACATAAGCCTTACGAAAAATCTATCTATAAACTGAAGCGACAAAAGCACGATAATAGGCGCTATATCTATACCGCCAAAAACCGTCGGTATCACGCGGCGGATGGCGGCATAGACGGGCTCGGTGAGGCGGTAAAGCAACTGCACGATAGGATTATAGGGATCGGGGCGCACCCAGCTTATGATCGCTGCGCCTATGATGATCCACGTGTAGGCGCTGATAACGATATGCAAGATACTGCCGACTGCTTCTAAAAATACCGAAAATATCATCGTAAAATTTCCTTTAGATACGGTTTGATGAGCGGATATAGCTCGCTAAGCTCGGGGCCGTGTTCGGCGCCCGTGAGCAAAATCCTAAGCGGCATAAAAAAGCCTTTGCCCTTTAGCCCCGTGGCATCCATGAGGGCTTTTTTTAGCTCGTTAAATTCATCAAATTCGCTCAAATTTAACTGCTCAGTCGTGACCTTTATCGCCTCGCAACCCGCCTTAAACTCATCCGGTATAAATTTGGTTGCAAAAATCGCATCAACCTTGGCTTTTATCTCGGTTAGTAGGCTGCTTTCTTGCGTGTAAAATCTAGCTATAGCGGCAAATTCGGGCTTTATACCCATTAGCGCGGCTAGTCGCTCGTCGCTTGCTCTTTTGATGTGTTCGCGGTTGATGTGCTCAAGCTGCTTGACGTCAAATTTGGCCGGAGACGCCGAAACTTTCGAGATATCAAACACAGTATGCTGAATAATTTAAAAG
>NZ_CALINL010000265.1 GCF_938045225.1 uncultured Campylobacter sp. | reverse complement strand
ACGGTCAGGTCGTCGCCCTCGCGGTGGGCCTGCACCGTCACCGTGCCGTCGCGGTTCTCCAGCCCGTGCTCGACGGCGTTGGTGACCAGCTCGGCCAGAACAGTGGCGAGAGCCTGGGCGGTATCGGCGTCATACATAAAAATATGGACGTACAAAGCCAGGTCAAAGAGGTCCGCCGCGTCAAAAAAAGCGAAAGCGGCGTAATCATCGATCCTATCTCCATCTCGCCAAACGCTAGCGTAGGCTCCGCGCTTGATATGATGGCGGATCTACACATCTCAGGTGTTCCCGTTGTAGACGAGGAAAATAAACTGATAGGAATTCTAACCAACCGCGATTTGAGATTTGAAAACGATAGAAGCGTCCTCGTAAAAGATAGGATGACTAAAGCTCCGCTAATCACGGCTCCAAAGGGCTGCACGCTAGACGATGCGGAGAAAATTTTCTCTCAAAACCGCGTAGAAAAGCTGCCTATCGTCGATAAAGACGGCCACCTAGAAGGCCTCATAACCATAAAAGATCTAAAAAAACGCAAAGAGTATCCAAACGCAAACAAAGACGCATACGGCAGACTCCGCGTAGCAGCAGCCATCGGCGTAGGTCAAATGGACAGAGCAAAAGCTCTAGCGGAAGCCGGCGTAGACGTCATCGTTATAGACTCCGCTCACGGCCACTCAAAAGGCGTACTAGACACGCTAAGACAGGTTAAAGCCGAACTAAAAGTGGACGTCGTCGCCGGAAATATCGCAAACCCGGCTGCCGTCAAAGACCTAGCAGAAGCCGGCGCTGACGGCATCAAGGTAGGCATAGGACCGGGCTCTATCTGCACCACTCGCGTGGTAGCCGGCGTTGGCGTACCTCAAATTTTCGCCGTAGATAGCTGCTCGGCCGAAGCTGCAAAATACGGTATCCCTGTCATCGCAGACGGCGGACTAAAGTACTCTGGCGACGTAGCCAAAGCCCTAGCCGCAGGCGCTAGCTGCGTGATGGCGGGTAGCTTGCTAGCAGGCTGCGAGGAGACTCCGGGCGAGGTGATAACCTTCCAAGGACGCCAGTATAAAGTCTACCGCGGTATGGGAAGTATCGGCGCGATGACGAAAGGCAGTAGCGATAGATATTTCCAAGAAGGCACCGCGCAAGATAAACTCGTACCTGAGGGTATCGAGGGTCGCGTACCGTTTGCCGGCAGCATAAAAGAGGTCGTGCACCAGCTGGTTGGCGGCCTACGAAGCGCGATGGGCTACATGGGCTCAAAAGATATCAAAACGCTTCAGGAAAAAGCCCAGTTCGTCGAGATCACGAGCGCAGGCCTAAAAGAGAGCCACGTCCACGACGTCGTCATCACGCAAGAAGCCCCTAACTACAAAGTCAATTAGTGCTAAATTTAAAAACCGGCAAAGTAAAATTTGGCGAGCCGCTCTATTTGGAGAGCGGCCGAATTTTACCCGAATTTGAGCTCGCTTACGAAACTTATGGAGAGCTAAACGAGGATAAAAGCAACGTCATAGTCGTCTGCCACGCGCTAACGGGCAGTCACCACGCCGCAGGCAGATACGAAAATGAGCAGAAATTTGGCTGGTGGGACGCGCTAGTGGGCGATGGCAAGGGTATAGATACGAACAAATTTTTCGTCATCTGCGTAAATATCCTCGGCTCGAATTTCGGCTCGACAAATCCTCTCAGTATCGAAAAAAGCACGGGCAAGCAGTATCGTTTGCGCTTTCCGGTGCTAACCATCAGCGACGTCGTAAAGGCGCAGATGAGGCTTTTTGAGCACTTAGGCATAGAGCGCGCGCATGCAGTCGTGGGCGGCAGCCTAGGCGGTATGCAGGCGCTTTGTTTTGCGATCGAGTTTCCAAATTTCGCCAAAAACGTCATCATCCTAGCCAGCACCTATCAGAGCAAGGCCTGGGCGATCGCGTTTAATAAAATCGCGATCGAAGGCATCCTGCGCGATCCAGGTTTTAAAGACGGGCAATACGACGAAAACGACATCGCCGCGCAGGGACTAACCGGCATGGCGCTAGGGCGTATGGCGGGGCACATCAGCTTTCTCTCGCCTAGCTCCATGGACTCCAAATTTGGCCGTAACTACGTCGAAACCGACGGTCTTTACGAGCTTACGGGGCGGTTTCAGGTCGATCGATATATGGAGTACAACGGCCACGGCTTTCCTAAGCGCTTTGACCCGCTGAGCTACCTTTATATCGTAAAGATGATGAATATCTTTGACTGCACGCGCCATTACGACGATCTCGCGCACGCTCTTTTGCCTATTTGCGCCAAGGTTACGCTGGTCGCATTTAGCGGCGATATGCTATTTCCGCCAAGCTGCATGCGCGAGATGCACGAGACGCTACGCGACATCGGCAAGACGTGCGACTACCACGAGATAGACAGCGACTACGGCCACGACGCATTTTTGGTCGAAGTAGATAAATTTGAAAAAATCATAAAAAAGGTTTTAGATGAGTGAAAATTTAAGCGAGGATTTTGAAAGCAAACTCGCCAAAGCAAATGAAATTTTAAAACAGCTCGGCGATGAAAATTTAAGCCTCGAGCAAAGCGTCAAGCTGCACAAAGAGGGCAAAAAGCTGCTCGAGGAGGCAGACAAGATCCTGCAAAACGCAAGGCTAGTCGTAAAGGACGCAGACGATGAATAACGCGACCGCAGCCGTTTGCGCCTTGCAGCTGCCGACCCAGCCCATGAGCGAGTCGCGGCTAGATTATTATTTTAGGATTTGCGCGGGCGAAGGCGCTAGACTCGTTGTGCTCGGAGAGTACGTGCTACACAGCTTTTTTAAAGAGCTCGAGCTCATGCCAAAAAGCCTTATCAAGGAACAAAGCGAGCGCAAAAAACACGCGCTTGCTGCGATGGCGCAAAAATACAACCTAGAAATCCTAGCCCCGCTCGTACTGCCCAAAGGCAAAGGTTTCGTCAAGGTCGCGGCGAGATTTAGCCCCGCGTCGTCGCGCTTTTACGAGCAGCAGATCTTGATGCCCTACCCGCACTGGAACGAGGCGAAATTTTTTGCCAACAAGACTGAAGGCGAGCTAAATTTGCCCGTATTTAGTTACGAGAAATTTAAAATCGGCGTGATGTTTGGCTTTGAGGCGCATTTTGACGCGGCGTGGGCGTATATGGCGCGAAAGAAAGTCGATGTAGTCGTAGTTCCTACCGCATGCACGTTTTTTAGCGAGTCGCGCTGGGAGGAGCTGCTAAAAACCCGCGCCTTTACAAACAACGTCTATGTTCTGCGCGTAAACCGCGTCGGCAATCACAAGGCCGCAAGCGGCGAGCAGTGGAGCTTTTACGGCGATTCGATGCTGATTAGCCCATTTGGCGAGGTGGTTTCGCGCCTAGGCAAAAACGAAGAGATGATGGTAGCAAAACTCGAAAAAACCGAACTCGCGCAGGCAAGACTTCTATGGGGATTTTCTCAAATTTTACATAAAAGACTAGGCTAAATTTAGCTTTCAGGCGGCAAATATGTTTAAATTTGCCGCCGTTTCATCTGCAAATTTTTGCCAATTAATTTAAATTTACCATCCTACCGCCGCTCTCTACCTCCAAATTTAACGTCACAATTCAAATTTAATCCTGTAAATTTGAATTTTATTTTTCACCATCCCTAGCCTGGTAACGCCGCTACTCTCAAGACAAATATATCCTTTAATATTACAAATAAATTATAAATTACAACTTCATTTAAGCTTATTTTTTAAAGTTAAATACTACAATAACACTATGAAAAATAAATTTAATCCAAGGAGGACGCTCAAAAGACACCAATAGTAATAAAGGTATTTAGAGTAGAGTCGTAAATTAAAGATTTACAGGTAATAGCTAAATAAATTTAAGGAGAAGCTATGAAAAACTCAAATGTTTCAAGAAGAGATTTTGTTAAGTTAAGTATGGTAGGTGCCGGAGCTTTAGCTCTAGGCGGAGTAAATGCGCAAGCAGCCGTTAACGCTAAAGATGTCAAATTTGACGAAGAGTGGGACGTAGTTATCGTTGGTTCCGGTTTTGCAGGACTAG
>NZ_CALINL010000264.1 GCF_938045225.1 uncultured Campylobacter sp. | reverse complement strand
AAGCTCTCTTCGCTAAGATCAAGCATATGCGAGCTAAAAAGCGGCACGCCGTGAGCTTTTTTGTATTCGCGGCTAAATTTAATGAGCTCGTCTATCCACGGCAGTAGCTTTCTAGCCGCGTGATCGGTGTGAAGAATTACCGGCACGCCGTAAGCCTTGGCTAGCAAGTGCACGTGCTGCGCGCCCGCTACCGCTCCTAGTACGTCGGCATTACCGCAAGCTTTGCCGGCGTAAAAGCCAGCTCCGCCGTTACTAAACTGGATAATAACGGGTGAGTTAGCCGTTTTTGCCGCCTCTAAAACGGCATTTACCGAGTCGCTTCCGACCACGTTTACCGCAGGCAAGGCAAAACCCTGCTCCTTTGCGTATTTATACAGCCTAGTTACGTCATCGCCGCTTAAAACGCCGGCTTTTACTACGTCTAAAACACCCATTTTATCGACCTTATTTATATTCTACTTTAGCTTTAGCGCGAAGCTCGTCGCCTCTTTTTTTGATATCGTTTCTAAATTTCTCCATCTTTATACTGCCTTCGATCTGAGGTTTTACCTCGTTTAGACCTACAGTACCGGCAGCCTTGCTATCCTCTTTTAGGATTACGTGGTAGCCGAAATTCGATTTAACAGGTTTTTGAGTTACTTCGCCTTTTTTAAGCGCAAATGCAGCATCCGCAAAAGGTTTTACCATCTGAGATTGACCGAACCAGCCTAGCTCGCCGCCGTTTACGGCTGAACCTTGATCTGTAGATTTAGATTTAGCTAGCTCTTCGAATTTTTTAACCAGCGCATCGTCTTTTAGCCCTTTTAGCGCGGCTATTATATCGTTTGCCTCTTTTTCGGTAGCGACTAGGATATGTTTAGCTCTTACTTGCGCAGGTACGGCAAATTCGGCTTTGTTTTTATTGTAAAAGTCGCTGATTTCGCTATCGCTTACTTTTATATTGTCGAAAATTCTCTTCATCCAAAGGTCAAGCGCAAGGTTGTTTTTTAGCTCTTCAAGAGCGGCTTTGTATTCGTCGGTCTTATCTAGTCCGCTCTTTTTAGCCTCGTCTAGAAGCAGTTTTCTGTTGATTGTTTCGTCTATAACCTTTCTTTGCGTGTCTTTAGGCAGTTGCTCAAGAGTAACGCCCGGCATTGCAGCAAGCGTGAAAGCCACGTCCTTATCGGTAATGCTAGAACCGTTTACGGTGGCGTACTCCGCCGCATTTAGGCTTAAAGCCGCAGCCAAACTAAGAGATGCGAATAAAATTTTATTCATCTTTGTTCCTTAAATTTAGATTTTTGCGAGGGTAATATAGCAGGAAAGTCATTAAATATAAGTTATAATTCATCGAAAATTTAAATAAAAACGGCTAAAATCGGCGCTATGAGAACGAAAAAAGATATAAACGCTATCAAAAATTTATTTTTAGAGAATTTTAAAGACGCGGGCAGCGAGCTTAAATTTAGTAACCTCTACGAGCTGCTCGTGTGCGTGATGCTAAGCGCGCAGTGCACCGATAAGCGCGTAAATTTTATCACGCCCTCGCTTTTTAAGGCTTACCCGGACGTCGCGAGCCTAGCGCAGGCAAATCTAGCCAGCGTAAAAGCACTCATAAGCTCCTGTAGCTTTTTTAATAACAAAGCAGAAAATTTGATCAAAATGGCAAAGAGCGTGATGAGCGAATTTGACGGCGAGATACCAACAACCGAAAAGGAGCTGATGAGTCTAGCAGGCGTAGGCCAAAAGACTGCTCACGTCGTGCTGATCGAGCATTTCGGATCAAATTTGATGGCGGTGGATACGCACGTCTTTCGCGTGGCGCACAGGCTTGGTCTTAGTAGGGGCAAGACGCCCGAAGCCGTCGAGCTTGATCTAACCAAAGCCTTTAAAACGCAGCTAAACACGCTTCATCAAGCGATGGTGCTTTTTGGCCGCTACACCTGTAAGGCGGTAAAACCAAACTGCAAAGAGTGCTTTTTAAACGAGCTGTGCAGCAGCAAGGATAAGAAATTTCCTTAATCGCCGAAAAAATTTTTCTTTGAGAGATACGGGTATTGCAGCTGCGACGAGCCGTCTTCGTCTATCAAATTTAACGCCTGAATGTGCCTTGCTCTACAAGTTCGTTATTTAAAATCGTATGCTTTGAAATAGCTTCGATAAAGCGCTCAAAATCACTCCGCAAAATAAAATGCCCGCCGAGGACAAATATCGGTTCCGAAGTTTTGCGATCGTAAAATTTAATACTACTTTTATCGGCAATCGTCCACTCTTTTCTTATGACAAATTTAATGTCAGCGTATAAAAACTCTAAATTTTTACTATTTTTCTGCACGACGATGCTATTTTCCGTCAAAAACACTTTATCTATGCAAAATATTGCAAACGCCTCAAGCAAAAACATAAAAACAGCGATTCCGAAAACAATAAAATAAAGAGTCTTGACCTCGAAAACAAGGTTATCAGCAGTCGCAATCGCATAAAAAACCAAAGCGGCGCAAGGCAAAAATATGATTATTATTGAGATTAAATTATTTTTGGCGTATCTTGCGTCCAAACGAAAAATGTAGTTATCTTTTTGCAAATTTGTCCTTAAAATTTTAAAAATGCCTTTGGCTAAATAAAATTTTTAACATTTTCAAGATGCAGGTCTAGGCGAGTAAAATTTGAAGCCGAATTTACAAATTTGGTAAAGTTGGCCTCAAATTTAGATTTAGAAACGACGAGGCGAAGTATCTTGCGATGAATTTAAATGTTGCGACGAAATTTTCGACCGAAGATAGAACATATAGTTCA
>NZ_CALINL010000263.1 GCF_938045225.1 uncultured Campylobacter sp. | reverse complement strand
AATATAATAAAGGTTTATAAGTGGTTTAAAATAAATAATTAAACACAGTGAAATAAGAACAATAAAAAGAGATTTCTAAAAAAAGTTAGTAAAATAATTAAGAATATAAAAAAAATGCTTAAAATTCATTGTTTTATTAGAAAAAAAGTTTTATAATGGAATATGTAGTTAAAACTGATAAATATACTTTATTAGTAAAAAACTTATCAAGGAGTAACTAAATGCAAAACATAAGATTAGAAAGCAATGTAAATGAAAATATTATACAAGAAGAGATTCAAATTCTAACAGAAATGTTGTTAAAAGCAACACAAAAAATGATTTCTGAAAATACATTTGAAAAAATTGTAGAATTAAAAGCATTAGCAGATGAAAAAAATTACGAAAAATTAAATCTTATAATTAAAGATTTAACTCAAGAAGAAATGGAAATTGTTGCAAACTTCTTTTCAATTTTACCATTATTAATTAATATAGCTGAAGATGTTGATTTAGCTTATGAAGTCAACTATAAAAATAATATAGGTGAAACATATGTAGGTAAATTATCTGAGTCTATTAAAAATATTAAAGATAAAAATATCTTAGAAAATATTAATGTAGTACCAGTTTTAACGGCTCACCCAACACAAGTTCAACGTAAAACAGTTCTTGATTTAACAGAAAAACTTCATAGTTTATTAAGAAAACACCGTGATGTAAAAAATGGTTTAATAAATGAAAGAAAATGGAAAAATGCAATCCAAAAACATATTGAAATATTAACACAAAGTGATATTATTCGTGAGAAAAAATTAAAAGTAGCTAACGAAATCACAAACGTATTAGAATATTATAACCTATCATTTATTAAAGCAGTTGCAAAGTTAATGACTGAGTATAAATTATTGTTAGAAGAAAATAAGATAGAATTAAAAAATGAGACTCCAATAACAATGGGAATGTGGATTGGTGGAGACCGTGATGGAAATCCATTTGTAACTGCTGAAACATTAAATCTATCAGCAATGAAGCAATGTGAGCTTATTACAACGTATTATATTGAGAAATTAAATAGTTTATATAGAACATTTTCAATGTCATCTCACGTTACTAAAGGAAGTAAAAAACTAGAAGAATTAGCAAATCGTTCAAGTGATACTTCTGAGTAT
This sequence comes from uncultured Campylobacter sp., assembly GCF_938045225.1. GTDB lineage: Bacteria > Campylobacterota > Campylobacteria > Campylobacterales > Campylobacteraceae > Campylobacter_A. The sequence goes on along the minus strand of NZ_CALINL010000263.1, from coordinate 10,586 downwards.
AGAGAAAAAGAATTATATAGAAGAGCTTTATCATATATAAAAGAAAAACTTGAAAACACTAGAGAGTATTTATTACAAGATAAAGAAGTTGAAGATAAATATCTTACAGCTGATGAGTTTATCACTGATTTAACAATAATTGAAAAATCATTATTAGAAAATAAAGGTGAAATCTTAGTAACTGGAGAATTTGAAGAATTACTAAATGTTGTTAAAATCTTTGGATTCTATTTAGCAAGTATAGATATGCGTCAAGATTCAAGTGTCTATGAAGCTTCAGTTGCTGAATTATTAAGTAGTGCTAATATTGAAAAAGACTACAGCTCACTAAGTGAAGAAGAAAAATGTGAACTTCTATTAAAACAATTAAAAGAAGATCCACGACCACTTAGTATAAATGATGAAAATAAACAATCAGAAGAATTAAGAAAAGAATTAGCAATATTTAGAACAGCTAGAAAATTAAAAGATAAACTTGGTGACAATGTCATTAAACAAAATATTATTTCACACACAACAAGTGTCTCTGACTTATTAGAGCTTGCAATAATGCTTAAAGAAGTTGGTTTAGTAGGAAGTGACTTTGCAAGATTACAACTTGTACCATTATTCGAAACAATCGAAGACTTAGAGAATTCATATGAAGTAATGGATAAATACTTAAGTCTAGATATCGTGAAAAAATGGGTAAGTGATAATAGAAGGTACCAAGAGATTATGTTAGGATACTCAGATAGTAATAAAGATGGCGGATACCTATCATCTGGATGGTCACTTTATAAAGCGCAACAGGAGCTATCATTATTAGGAGAAAAACACAATATTAAAGTTACTTTCTTCCACGGTCGAGGTGGTACTGTTGGTCGAGGTGGTGGACCAAGTTATGATGCGATTATTTCTCAACCTCTAGGAAGTGTACAAGATAGAATTCGTCTTACAGAACAAGGTGAAATTATCGCAGCCAAATATGGGAACAGTGACGCTGCATACTATAATTTAGAAGCCTTATTCTCTGCCGTAATTCAAAGAATGAATGCTGATAAAGTTAATACAGACATCAGAGATATACCTGAAATCCAAGTTATTATGGATGAAATAGTAGAAGACAGTTATAACAAATATCGAGAACTAGTCTTTGAAAATCCTAACTTCTACAACTATTTCTTTGAAGCAACACCAATTAAAGAAATTTCAAGTTTAAACATTGGTTCGCGTCCAGCATCACGTAAAAAAATTACTGATATCGGTGGTTTAAGAGCAATTCCATGGGTATTTTCATGGTCACAAAGTAGAATTATGCTTCCAGGGTGGTATGGAGTAGGAACAGCATTTTCAAACTTTATAAACAAAGATAAAGGAAATATTGAAAAACTTCGTAAAATGTATAAAGAATGGCCATTCTTTACATCTCTACTTTCAAACGTAGACATGGTTATGTCAAAATCTGACATGGATATAGCTAAAGAATACGCAAATCTATGTAAAGAAGAAGAAACTAAGCAGGTATATGAAGAAATCTTAAGAGAATGGAATTTAACAAAACAAGTAGTTTTAGAAATTTCAGAACATAAAGAATTCTTAGAAGACAATACATACTTAACTCGAAGTTTAGAAAATAGGTTACAGTACTTTAATACATTAAACCTAATTCAATTAGAGTTAATTAAACGTTCAAGAGAAGGTAAATTACCTGAATCACAAATTAATACAATTCATATAACAATTAACGGAGTAGCTACAGGACTTAGAAACTCAGGATAATAACGTAAGAGAGGATTCAATATGAGTCCTCTCTTTTTTCAGAAATTTAATACTTAAAAACTATATAATTAGATATGAATTTAGATTGCATAAATAAACACACAATCCTTATTTTTAAGAATTGTGTGTTTTAAATTATTTAATTTTTATAGCGATATAACTCTTAGGTGGAACAACCGTTCCAAAAGGTGTCGAATAAACTTTATTGTTTCCAAATAGTTTTTCACCAGAGAAATTCTCAATAAAATGAGCTTTAGAATCAAGATTTATAATACAAAGAACATTATTTCGTCTATATGCAACACACTTGTTGTCTGTATAAATAAACTCGAAGTTTGTAATAAAATCATCTTTATTTTCATTTCTAAAGTTTGATAGTTTAATATAGTGATTTAACAGATCTTCATCCTTATCATTATGTGTAAAACCTAAACGATTATAAGGATCTCTAAAGCCGTACATTCCAATTTCATCACCATAATAAATACAAGGAACACCAGGTAGAGTAAATTGAATAAAACTAGCATACTTAAGGCGTTCTTTCGCTTTAGTATATTGTTCATTAGACATTTTATATGTTGGTCTTTCATGAACAGGAACATCTTCAGGATTATCAAATGCTAGCATAGTTAGTACTCGTTCTGTATCATGACTTCCTAATAAGTTCATTACAGCATCAAGAGCCGGGCGCGGATATATTCTTTTTTCTGCTTCATGGTCGTCGAAAAAACGAAGTATTGAGTTTAAAATTCAGCGATATAAATTTTAAAACCAGGACTTACACTATTCCGTTTAAAATCAACAAAGCAAAGCGCGATATGGTTTATAAAATGAGCGATGATCTATATGATCGTCTTTATCGTCGATACGTTGAAGCTAAGAAACAAAATAAGCTAAACGGCTATGTATTCGTAAACCCTATGACAAACGACAAATACCAGGATTTGCGTAAGAGCTGGAACTCTCTATTAAAGCGTAATAATCTACCTAGAATTAGATTACACGATATAAGGCATTTAATCGGCACGTATTCGATTAATTATCTTAAAATTCCGATCGAGCAAGTATCGTTTACTCTCGGTCATACAAATATCATTACTACACAAAAATATATTACTGCAAACGTAAGAAAATCTAAAGAAACTATCGAAAATTTACTAAAATCAATTTCAGAATAAATTAAGGGTTTTAGAAAGTGCTTTCAAATGCCGATAGAATGGGGATTTGGTTGCGGAGGACGGACTTGAACCGCCGACCTTCGGGTTATGAGCCCGACGAGCTACCACTGCTCTACTCCGCGATGAAATTTGAGTGGATGGGGTAAGAGGATTCGAACCTCTGGATGATTGGACCAAAACCAATTGCCTTACCGCTTGGCGATACCCCAGCCTGTAAAAAGAAAGGTGATTATATATATTTTTACCTTATTTGTCAAGCTTTTTGGCAAATTTTCGCCATTTTTTCAAAGTTTTTCCATAAAAGCCGTGCTATATGAACCGTTTAAGCGCTTATTTATATCATCCTGCCAGCTAGCAGGCAGCGCCTTAAGAGCCCTAAATTTAGGCAATAAATCCAAATTTTCGCTCGGATTAAAAAATAGTTTATTTATCTGCATCACGCTTAGAGCATTTTCGTTTTTTTGTAGGATTTCCACCTCGCAACCGGCCTTACACGAGCCGTTTTCAAGCACCTTGTAGTACCATCCGGTTAGCCCCGTGGCAAAAATTTCTTTAGCCAAATTTGCATTTCCCCACCGCTTTGCGAGCTTAAAACACGGTTTTCGCGGCTGAGTTACTTGTAGCACCAGTGAGCCGATTTTATGTACGTCGCCCACGTTTACGCTATTTTCATCCAGCCCGCTAATGGTCAAATTTTCGCCCATCGCGCCCAGCGGCAAATTTTTAAGCCCCAGATAAGCTTCCCACGCGGGATAGTTTTCGAGCGAATTTGCAAACACGGCTTTATTTACGCCACCGTGATGTTTCGTATCAGCCACCTCGTCGCCCTCAAATCCAAGCTCGCCCGCGTAAATTTCACCCGTTTGCGCATTTTTAAATATCGCTGAGCGCCACGCCTTGCCTAGCTCGTCCGTGGCCGTCTGGCTGCCATACTGCCTTGCTTTACCTATCAAAAGCGCTTTTAGAAATGTCATTTTGTCCTCACGCCACGTTTTGCAGATTTAGCTGAACTTGCTCACCCTCATCGTTAAACTCAAACCTAACCGCCCTAGCCCCAAAGCTCTTTGCGATCGCCTCTAGCGTGTCGCGAGCAGACTTGTGGATCTTTGACTGGAGCTGATTTATCAGGCGTACGGACATCTTTTCGACCTCGGCGCGCGCCTCCTCGATGAGCCTGTTTTTATCCTCCTCGCTAAAACTACTACCGAAAAATCCATTTAGCGAATCAGGTAGCAAAAACGGGATAAATTCGCCGTTCTTCTCGTTGTAAAATTTCATATTCGCGATCGAAAATTTGTATTTGCAAGGCGGCATCTTGATGAGATACTCCTCGCTCGCGACGTTTACGATCTCTAGGCGCGGGCTCGTTAGGTCGTAGATAAAATTTATCTCAAACTCAAATATCATCGAGAGCTTTTTCTCGCTCACCAGCCAGCGCAGATACTCCTTGCCAAAACTACCGAATGCATGGTCGGTCTTAGTCACGATCTCTTTGCTATAGACCTGAAAAACGGATAGCTCGCCGATGGATTTTAGCTGCGATATCTCGGTGCTAATCTGCGTCGTCGCAGGCTTTTGCGCGGTTTTTAAGGCTTTATTAAATCTAAAAATAGTAAATACGCAAATTGCCAGCAAAATCGCTAAAATAAGGCTTGTAACATCTATCATCTTTGCTCCTTTAAAAGGCGATTTTAGCGAAATTCGTTAAAATAATCGTTAAATTTAAGCTTTTGGCTGTTTTATATCGATATAAATTTGGATCGTAAATTTAAATTTAGCGAGCTTTTAGAGTCGGTGTGGTTTAGCATAACCCGCACCTTTAAGATACGGGTTTAAATTTGGCTCAAATTTACTCCAAATTTAGCAAGCAAATTTGAGCTCAAATTTAAACAGCTTAAAACACCTGAATAAATTTAAAATCATGCTCCCTAAGCACTTTTTTGATGAGCTCTTGGTGATCCTCGCCCTTGGTTTCCAGCGTGATCGTGATATTAGCGTCGCCGTACTCTAGGCTCGTGGAGAAGCGGTCGTAGTCGATTTTCACGATATTAGCATTTGCGATCTTTAGACTATCGGTTAGGCTCATGAGCGCGCCCGGTTTGTCGATAAGCGTGATTTGCAGCGCCATCTTGCGGTGAGACTTGATGAGACCCTTTTCGATGATGACGTTTAGCATTTGTACGTCGATGTTTCCGCCGCTTAGCACGATGCCGATGCGCTCGCCGGCTTTAAATTTGACCTTGTTGTGCAGGATACTAGCTACGCCGACCGCGCCCGCACCCTCGACCACGATCTTTTGCGTCTCGAGCAGGAACAAAATCGCGTTTGCGATCTCCTCGTCATCGACCTGCACGAACTCGTCCACGCACTCTAGGATATTTGCCAGCGTTGTCTCGCTAGCGTCGCGAACCGCGATACCGTCGGCGATCGTGCGCACGGTTTTTGAGTTTATACTTTTTTTAGCACTAAAGCTATTAAACATCGCAGGCGCGCCCTTCGCGCTCACAGCGACCACGCGAATGTCTGGATTTACCTGCTTTACGCAGCTTGATATGCCGCTGATTAGTCCGCCGCCGCCAACCGGCACGATGATAGTCTCAAGCTCGGCAAGATCGTCAAGCATCTCAAGCCCCACAGTGCCCTGCCCGGCCATCACGTACTCGTCGTCAAACGGATGGATAAAGCTCATGCCCTGCTGCTTGGCGTACTCTACGGCGTAGGCATAGGCCTCGTCGAAGTTATCGCCCTTTAGGATGACTTCGGCGCCTAGATCTTTGGTGCCAAGCACCTTTAAAAGCGGCGTGGACTCGGGCATCACGATAGTAGCGGGCGTTTTAAACTCGCGCGCCGAGATAGCCACGCCCTGAGCGTGATTGCCGGCGCTTGCCGCGACGACGCCTTTTTTACGCTCCTGAGCGCTTAAATTTGCGATTTTATTATACGCGCCGCGGATCTTGTACGCGCCGGTGCGCTGGAGATTTTCCTCTTTTAGGTAGATGAGCGCGCCGCTTGCGAGGCTTAGTTTTGCGCTGTAGGCAAACGGCGTCTTATACACGAAGCCGCTTATCGTGCGCTTGGCTTGGATTATTTTATTTAGAGAGATCATTTTAGCCTTTCGTTTTTTGTTTAAATTTTACTTTTAGTCGCTTTTGTTTGCGCGTTTATTTACCGTATTTTTGCTTACGTTTTCTTTATTTTTATTTATACTTTTGTTTTTTGCCGCGGACCGCTAAATTTACAGCACACGCTTCGTCGTCAAATTTAGCCTAGTCAAGCCTTTGTAGCTCGATTTTTATACACTTATCCTGCACGAAATTTATCCCATTTTCGCGCGCGACCGCTCCCGCCTCGTCGCTTGTGATACCAAGCTGTAGCCACAGCGTTTTCACGCCTTTTTTGACGGCGTCCTTTACTAGCTCGCTAGCAAACTCGCCCTTTCTAAACATCACTAAGACGTCGATATTTTCATCTATTTCAGTTAAATTTCTATAGACCTTGCGCCCTAAAATTTCATCAAATTTTGGATAGACGGGAAATACGTTAAATCCGCGCTCAATGAGAAATTTTGCTACCTCGTTGCTAGGCTTGCTCTCATCTGGACTAAGGCCCACGACCGCGATATTTTTAGCGGAGGATAAAATTCGCCTTAATTCGCTAGGCATTTTTACTCCTTAAAAGCACGCCGCACTCGATGTGAGCGGTGTTTGCAAACTGATCAAACACGGCAAATTTGACCGCCTCATGAGTCGCGGATAGCTGCGTTAGATCGCGCTTTAGGCTCTGCGGCGAACAGGAGATATAGACGATATTTTCGTAGTTTTTGATGAAATTTATCACGCTCTCATCGAGTCCCGCGCGCGGCGGATCGACCAAAACGTGCGAGAAGTCGTAGCTAAAGATATCAAGCTCTCTTAGGCGGTTAAACTCGCGCTCGCGCCCAAACGCGCTCATCAGCTCCTCAGCGCTCATTCGCAAAAATTTGATGTTATCTACGCCGTTTAGTTCGCAGTTTTTGAGCGCATTTGCGATCGAGCTTTTGGATATCTCGGTTGCCAAAATGCGTTTAAATTTTTCCGCCATCGGAACAGTAAAGTTGCCGTGTCCGCAGTAAAGCTCGAGCAGATCCACGCCGCGCTCTACACAGCTCTTCGCCCATGCGATCATCTTTTCGTTTACGGCGGTGTTTGGCTGGATAAAAGCTCCGTCGCCGAATGTAAATTTGTAAATTTTACCGCCGATATTTAGGCAGTCCTGTAAATTTAGCTCGCCGCTTAGTAGCTTTTGCCCCTTTGCTCTCGCAGCTATCGTTACGCTCAGATCGGCAAATTTGCGCGCTAGGCTCTCTATCTCGCCCTGCTCGGCTTCGCCTAGACGCTTATGATAGAGCAGCGTCGCCAGTATCCCGCTCGCACACGAGATAAACTCGGCACCAAAGAGTCTCTCTTTTAAAATTTGATTTTTCGCAAGCACCTCAAGCAAACGCGGCATCAAATTTGCGATAGGAGCGGCTACTTTTGGGCATTCGTCTATAAAAATACGCTTAGTTTTAGTGCCGTACATCGTGTATCTAAGCTCCTCGCCGTCGCGCCAGACTCCAAACTCCGCCCTAGTGCGGTAAGCGGCCCTCTGCGAGGCGAAAAACTCAAATTCGCCGCTATAAAACGGCTCAAATTCGCGCCTTATAAACTCGGTTTTAAATTTAACCTGTTCCTCGTAAGGCATATCAAGAGTGCAACTACCGCACTCTCCTAAAAATTTGCAAAACTTATCGGGCAAATTTAAACCCTTTGCCCGACGAATCTAACAACCAAAGCCGTCACCAAAAGCCCCAAAGGAAGCACTATCCAGATGCTTAGGCCAAGCGCAGTCGGGAAATATCCGGCAAAAATACTGATCGCGCAAACCGCAAGCGCATAAGGCATCTGCGTCTGGACGTGATCGATGTGGTTACACCCAGCACCCATAGACGAAAGTATCGTAGTATCCGAGATCGGCGAGCAGTGGTCGCCAAATATCGCACCAGTTAAAACGGCTGAGATATTTACTATCATATACGCGTGCAAGGCATCGCCCTCTAGTCCGCTGTGCATACCGACCGCGCTAGCTAGCGGTATCGCAAGCGGCATCAAAATGCCCATCGTGCCGTAGCTGGTGCCGGTAGAAAAGCTGATAAACGAACCCAGCATAAAAATCGCCGCCGGAAGGACGATCTTTGGCGTAGACTGCGAAAGCAGATCGACTAGGTAGCGAGACGTGCCAAGCTCCTTGATCACCGAGCTAAGCGACCAAGCAAGAAGCAGGATGATGATCGTAGTTATCATGGTTTTCCAGCCCTTACCCCAAGTCTCTATCGCCTCGCGTACGGTTAAAATTTTTCTATAAACGGCCATAAATATCGCCACCACGGTAGCTAGCAAAGCCGACTGAAATAGAGCCACAGACGCATCGGCAGCACCGAACGTAGCTTGGAAAGTGTGGAACGTAAGCGGATGAGCCTTCGCGCTCTCAAGAGCCTCGCCCTCAAGCGCACCCAGACCGCTAAAGTAAAAGCTAACGAACGCGCCCAAAATAAGCACTAAAAGCGGAATAACGGCGTTTGAGCTTTGTAGTTTTATGTTTTCTTTAGGCTCTAGCGTTTTATCCTCGACGTCCTCTATCATAGCTCCGCCCTGTCTTGGGTGTAGTTCGCCCGCTCTAGCTCTGCGCTCGGCTTTTAGCATACCGGCAAATTCGCGCCCCATAAATGCGGTGCAGACGATGAAAAATAGCATGAAAAGATTGTAAAATCTATAAGGCATCGTCTCGACGAAGATACTAAAGGCGTTTACGTTCGTTATTCCGATGAGCTCGTAGCCTTGTTTGATCAGCGAGATCTCAAGCCCGACCCAAGTCGAGATGACGGCTAGACCCGCGATCGGAGCGGCGGTTGCGTCGATGATAAAGGCTAGTTTTTCGCGAGAGACTTTAAATTTGTCCGTTATCGGGCGCATGATCGGGCCCACGATGAGGGAGTTCGCGTAGTCGTCGAAAAAGACGAAAAGTCCCATCACCCAGGTTGAAATTTGTGCAGAAACGCCTGTTTTGGCCTTTTTGCTTAGCCATATCGCCACAGCCTTGGTTCCGCCCATTTTGGTGATGAGCGCGACCACGCCGCCGATACAAAGCACCTGAAGCACGATGCCCGCGTTCCAGCTATCGGCCAGCGAGCCCACGACCCTTTTTACGATGTCGGTAAAACCCTTTACAAAGGTCTTGTCAGCCATCGAGTCAACAACCCTTGAGACGATACCGGTAAAGCCTTTTACGATACCCATAAAGACGTTTTCATTAACGATATTTATGAGAAACGTTCCGCTAAAAACACCGATAAACAGCGACAAAACGACGTCTTTGGTGATAAACGCCAAAACTATCGCCACCACAGGCGGGATGAGCGTCCAAAAGCCGAATATTTCGGCATTTTTCTTCGCTACTTCGGGATCTACGGCTAACGCCAAGATCGGCAAAAGCGACAAAAATAAAATCTTTTTCATCAAAAACTCCTTTTTGTTTTTCGTCGGTTTAATCAAATTTTCCGCACCGCGTGCCGTCGGTCGGTATTTAAGGCATAAATTTAGCTAAATGCGGCTTAAATTTTTGTTTTAAATTCGCTTAGAATTCAAAATTTTTAGCTCTTTATTAAAATTTTATGTTAAAAATGAGGCTTTTGGGGAAATTTTGTTTAAAACTGCACTCGGCGACAAATTTTAAATTTAGTCATGACTTAAATTTTGCAGGGAATTTTGAAACTCTGGCTTGTTGGTCGAATTTTGTATTTAAAGCGCAGAGCGTCATTTACATAAAAAGGTAAATTTACGATATCTGCTTCAAACCGCACAGGTTTAAAACGCTATTAAGTTTGCCGCTCGAAATTTAATACTAGGCGTCAAATTTCGGGTTAAATTTGATAAAAGAGTCAAATTTAACCCGAATCCGCAAACGGCAAAAGCCTACTTTTTCTCGATAAAAAGCCCGGCCCAAGTCTGCTGCGTCGCCATCGCCTCGACGACGTTGATATTGACGCGGTGAGGCATATTTAGGCAGTTTAGCACGATCTGCGCGATATCCTCGGCCGTGATGTACTCCACGCCTTCGTAAACCGCGTCGGCCTTAGCCTTATCTCCGCCGAAGCGAACCTCGCTAAACTCGGTCTTGCAGATGCCAGGAGCTATCTCGGTCACTCGGATGCCGGTGCCGCGGATGTCGTTGCGCAAATTTCTACTAAACTGCTTCACGAAAGCCTTACTAGCGCCGTAAACGTGACTGCCAGGATACGGCCATGCGCCAGCGGTTGAGCCTAGGTTAAAGATATAGCCACTCTTTCGAGCGATCATGAGGGGCAAAACGGCCTTGGTCGAGTATAAAAACCCCTTGATGTTGGTATCGACCATCGTCTCAAAGTCCTCGATGCTAGTCTCCGCCACGCCTTCAAGTCCCAGCGCTAGGCCTGCGTTATTTACGAGCACTTCGATATCGCGAAACTCCTGCGGTAAATTTGCCACGCCGTCAAAAACCGCCTTTTTATCGCGGATGTCGGCGACGATGATATGCGTATTTCACTATCTTCGACAAGAACAACAACGAGTCTCGTTACTTCATCCAGTTCAA
>NZ_CALINL010000262.1 GCF_938045225.1 uncultured Campylobacter sp. | reverse complement strand
TAAGGATTTTTAACGGATAATTTTACAGATAAATCTCTATCCGTTAACTTTTGTCCGTAAAAAATCTTCGCTTGATTTTTAGGGGCTTGCGGATACATAAAGGATAAAAATGCCAAAGATCAATCCCCCGCTAACCGACACGGCCATAAAAAATTTAAAGCCGAAGGACAAAATTTATAAAAAGTCCGACGGACAAAATTTGTTTATATTTATCGAGCCGGGCGGGCGTAAATTTTTTGCGCTTGAGTATAAAAGCCCGCTCACGCTAAAAATGCGACGCATGGCTTTGGGGAACTATCCGCTTTTGACTTTGGCCAAGGCTAGAGAGCTAAGGATGGAGCTTTTGCGCCAAATAAACGATGGAGTCGATCCGCTCAACGCAAAAAGTAGCGATACGAGTAGAAATTTTGAGCGTTTGGCCATGGAGTGGATAGATAAAAAAAGCGAAATAATCAAAGAGTGGACGGCGCAAAATCAAACTAGAAACGCGCAAAAATATCTATTCCCGTACCTCGGTAAAAGAGATATATCGGGCATCACGGCAGCTGAAATAATCGAAGTCCTGCGAAAAGTCGAGAGCGGCGGCAGTCTGAGCGTGTTAAAAAAGCTATTTCAATTTTGCGGGCAACTATGGCGATACGCCGTAGTTAGCGGCAAAGCGTCTCACAACATCATCGCTGATATAGATTTTAAATACACGTTTAAAACCAAAAAGCAGCAAAACTACCCGGCGCTAACGGACGATAACGATCTGCGCGCGCTGGTGCTGGCTATCGACGAATACGGCGGCGAGTATAAAACAAAGGTCGCGCTCAAGCTTGGGCTTTATACGGCTGCTCGGTCGTTTAACATACGCGCGGCACAGTGGAGCGAGTTTGATTTCGATAAAGAAATTTGGAGTATAGAGGCGGGGAAGATGAAACAGGATGAAGTTTTTAAGCTCCCGATGTCTAGGCAGGTTAAGGGGTTGCTGCTAGAATACCGCAAATTTGCCGGGCGCAGCGATTATCTATTTTTTAACCACTTTAGCAAAACGAAGTATATGAGCGAAAATACGCTAAACGTCGCGCTTAGGCGCATGGGCTACACAAAAGACGAGATAGTATATCACGGGCTTCGCTCAAGCTTTAGCACCGTTTGCAACGAAAACACGCACGTTCACGGCTATTCCGAAGCGATCATCGAAAAATGTCTAGCGCACAAAGACGCAAACTCGGTAAGAGCGGCGTATAATAGAGCGGCAAATTTGTCGCATATGAAGGGATTGATGCAATGGTGGGCGGATTATTTGGACGGCTTAATCGCTTAAGCCGTCTGAATAGGGGCGGTTTTGACCGCGCTTTTTATAAAATTCTCAATGCTAGCCCTAGGATAAACTACTGTCTTCTTTCCTAACTTGAGCTTCTCGATATAACCTTCTTTGACGTAACGCCAAAGCGTAGCGTCGCAAACTCCGCCTAGCATCTCTTTGGCCTCTTTGGTGGTGATGTATTCTTGACCTATCATTTTCTAATCCTTTCTACTATATTTTTAATCTCTCGTAGCTCGTTCACCCAGGCTCTATATGGCTCTCTATTCGATCCTAAGGCTAAATCTATCTTTAATTTTAGGCTGTCTAGCCGCTTTTCAAGCGCAGCCAATTCCTCGATTATCGCGCGCAAATCGTCTGCTATTTCTTTCATCAGATATTCTCGATATAAAAATACGCTAGACGTTGGCTATCCTCAGTCTCTCGTGGGCCTGCATAGCATCTATTTTTTGCCGTCATTTTTCTAATCCTTGCCATAAAGTTTCTTTGATACTTTCTGATATGCGCGCGTACGGGTTATAACCGAGTTTATCAATTGCCAAATATACTCTTGTTGCCAGCACTATAAGAACGCTGTCATTTATCCCATATTTTATCGCATCCTCAATTATGGACGTAATTACAGCGCCTGAGCATACATTCCAAGCAAGAGGAGGTTTTTCTATT
>NZ_CALINL010000261.1 GCF_938045225.1 uncultured Campylobacter sp. | reverse complement strand
GCGAGCTAACGGGCGGGATATATTTCGGTCAGCCGCGCGAGAAAAAAGAAAACAGCGCCTATAACACGATGACCTACACGAGCGAGGAGATCGAGCGCATCGCAAAGGTCGGTTTTGAAACCGCGATGAAGCGCAAAAAACGCGTTTGTATGGTCGATAAGGCAAACGTACTAGAGACCAGTCAGCTGTGGCGCGAGGTCGCTAGCGAGGTCGCAAAGGGCTATCCGGAGGTAAATTTGGAGTTTATGTACGTCGATAACGCGGCGATGCAGCTGGTGCGTGCGCCTAGTAAATTTGACGTGATTTTGACGGAAAATCTCTTCGGCGATATCCTAAGCGACGAGGCTAGCATGGTGTGCGGCTCGATAGGACTACTACCGAGTGCCAGCATCGGCGGCAAGGTGGGTATCTACGAGCCTATCCACGGCAGCGCGCCAGATATCGCGGGGCAGGGCATCGCAAACCCGGTCGCTACGATACTAAGCGCTACGATGATGCTTAGGTATTCATTTGGCGAAAACGAGGCTGCAAAAGCGATCGAAAACGCAGTAAAAGCGGCTCTTGCGCAAGGATATAGGACGAAGGATATAGCGGAGTTTGGCGCTAAAGAGATTTGCTCTACGAGCGAGATGGGCGGTATCATCGCCTCGCTAATAAAAAAATGAAAAATACTATCACAGAAGCCCTAATCTACGAGGCTCAGGGGCTAAAAGACGATGCGCTGATAGTTTATAAAAACATCCTAAAGCGCGAGTCGACAAACGCCGCTGCGATCGCCGCGATAAGGCGTCTAAGCGGTCTTAGCAGGAAAAAAACGGGCGTAAACGAGCAGATGCGAGACTTTTTCATCAAAATGAAAACCGACGAAGAAATAACCGAATTTAAAAGGTGGCTGATAAAACTATGAAACTAGAAGAAATAGCGAAAATGGCGATAGACGAGGTGGCGATGGAGCTAGAGCGAATGGACGCCGCGCGCGAAAAACAGGACGTATCGCGAGAGACAAACGAAACTAAAGACGAGATAAATTTAACAAATACGCCCGTATCAAGCGGCGACGTAAATTTAACCAACGCCGCGGGCCTTGCAAATTTAGTCGGCGAGATAAGCGTAGCGGACGAGGCTAGCGAGTTTGAGGCGGCTTTGGATAGTGCGGTAAATTCGCAAAAAACGGCGGCGAAATTTGACGCCGTCCAGGAGTCCGACCTGATCGCCGCCCCGCAAAAAGCCTTTGAGGTCGAGGTTGCGAATTTTACGGGCGAGGAGATATTTCTAAAAAACTTAAAAGAGCGCGTTTTGGTGCTTTTTGAGGGGCTAAACGCGACGAGCGAGGAAAATCTGAAAGACAGGCTCTCGCTCACGCTTAAATTTTTAGAATTCGTGCTGGCAAATGTCGAAAATCGGCTCGAAAATCTGCAAAAATAAAAATCTAAAATGGCTGCGAGATTTTCTGGCACCCCACACTAAGCGCGCGTATATCGTCGGGGGCTGCGTTCGCGACGCGATGCTGGGTAAAAAAATATCCGACTTTGACGTTGAAATTTACGGTATCGATCCTGCCAAATTTGACGCGCTGATGGCGCAAATCGGCGCTTGCGGCGTGGGCAAAAACTACTTCGTTTATAAATTTAAAAATTTCGATCTTTCTTTACCGCGAACCGAAAACAAAACGGGCGAAGGACACAAAGCGTTTGAAGTGGCTTACGCCGATGACGAGCGCGCGGCGTCTTTGCGCCGAGACTTTACCGTAAACGCGATGATGATAAATATCTTTGACGGCTCGTTTTTGGACTTTTACGGCGGACAGTGCGACCTAAAGCGCGGTATCTTGCGCCATATCGACGATGAAAAATTCGCCGAAGATAGCCTGCGCGTACTGCGTGCGGTGCAGTTTAGCGCTCGGCTAAATTTCCGTATCGCACGCGATAGTTTGCGGCTGATGAAGAGCCTAAGTATCAGAGATCTTAGCCGCGAGCGCATAAACGGCGAGCTGATGAAACTTTTTAGCGCTAAATTTCAAGAGGTCGGCTTTTGGTATCTTTATAAACTAGGTCTTTTGGGCAAAATTTTCGGGCTAAATTTGAGTCGCGCCGAGGCGGAAAAATTTGCCGCAAAACTAAAAAGCGCGATCAAATTTCTACCCAAACA